>DASRXU010000320.1:0-1797 GCA_035687365.1 Planctomycetaceae bacterium
GGAAACGGTTCGGCGGGCGCGGCGATGGGTGATCGCCCAAAGGGAGGGCATCGTGCGAACAGACGAACCCGTGGATCATCCCAATGAATCGCGAGACCCAGAGGCCCAGTCAGAAGAGGACGGGATCCGCGAGGCCGCAAAGTTACTTCCTCGCTGGGGCTGTGGTCGTCGCCGCTGCCGGCTTGGTCTCAGGCTTTTTCGTCTTCTTGTCCTCGGAGCACCCCAGGATTGACAAGGTGAAGCAGAGAGTCAACAGCATCGCGGCGAGCTTCTTCATTGGCGTTTTCCCATAGGTATTGGACGACTTCGTTCGACCCGCTCCGTTGGGGGGCGCGGGACAAGTGGGGTTTGGATTCCACCAATTCAAACTCTCTCCGCCAACCGATTATTCCCCGGTTCTTCCCAAAACGGAATCTCGTGCCGAGTATTCGACTCGCCGAGAACCGTGAGCGTGTCGCCGTGAGCGATCGCGACCGCACGACCCTTCAGCTCGTAATGTGGTTCTGCGGCCAACCCCCGAGCCCGCTACCAGCAACACGGCTGCAATCGCGAAGGCCCTGGACATTCGACGGCCTCACTCGCCGGTATTCCTCGACCGCAAGCGCCAGATCAAACGCAGCTTGCCCGGCGGTGGAAATTGCCGGTCTCCGTACTTTCGCGGAGATGGTGATCTTGGGCGCGGCTGAATTCTGCGGCTCGTGCCAGACAAGGATGCGCAATGCCTGGGAGGCAGTATCCGGGTTGGACCGAATACGTGGTAGCAGTGTTTCTGAAAACGCAACGGCGGGGCTCGAATCGCGTCGCGTGTGAACGATGGGATGGGAACGCCTTATTGTCCCGGCGGTCGTTCGAGTTGCGCTTTAGCGGACCGCATAGCCTTGCCAAGAACTTCAAGCTGCTCGGAAAGTCGCGCGTTTTCGGCGGTAATTTCCACGACCTGTGCTTCCGCTTTCCGCTTGCTCGTTTCCGCAGCGAACATTTTAGTCTCCGACTCGTCAGTTTTCGCTCGCTCGTCGTGGAGCTGGTTCGTCGTCCGGAGCAACTCCGCTTTCAGCTTGGCGATTTCGTTTTGCGCTTCAGCCAATTCCTTCTTAGCCGCATCTTGGTGGGCACAGCCGACAACAAAGCACATCAGGGCGACACTCACGAACGCGCAACGCTTCACTGACATAGCCCCTCCCTTCCGTTGGAGAAGCTCCTAGTGTCACTCTCAACCGTCGGCGACGCAAGACGGGTCAGCAATGCGGTTTCGGCAGTCGGCGTTCAAGCGGGCTCGACGAAGACGGAGAAGGCTGCGCAGGGGAGCGAGCACACCGTGATAGGGGTTGGTCCCTTAGCAGTGAAACGGCAGTCACCTCTGGGACTTTGTTCTGCTTCACTTCGGTCGGACACACCGAGGCTGTGAGTCTCGTGCACCGTAACGCGAGTTCGAGATCTGGGTCATTCCGCTAAAGGCATTCATTTTCCGGGATCCCCCATCAGATCAGCCATTTACGGGAGGTGGCGCTCGCTGCCGCGCGCTTTGTCCGATTTCGAACAGCCCTGCGATCAAGCTTCCGTCAATCGAGTATCAAAAACTCGTCGAATCCGGGACGTCCCGTTTGAGGAACGTTTTCTGCGACGTGATCTGGCGCTGCGTTACACGCCGTCCTAGACGTGGTCCGGCTCCGGTGCGGCCGTGCGACAGTCGGCCTTCCTCGGCCGGCGAGACAGCGGATCTGCCGCAGCCGGTCCGGCGACCAGCCGCATTACACCCTGCGCGAGAGCTGTGAGACCGCCCCAGAGGAAGGCGTCGAG
>DASRXU010000321.1:0-1545 GCA_035687365.1 Planctomycetaceae bacterium
GAGTTTTCGCTGATGTTGGGACCGATCAGCGAACTGGGTTCTCCCGCACTTTCGATGATTGGCGCTCGTACTGTAAGCATCACCTGGCTATGTTCAGCCAACTTGCGTCGCACGCACGGAGGCTTATTTTTGTTCTCGTTAGAGTATTTCGGGGGTCCCGCCCAGAGTCGACTCGATCACTGCCTCGAGGCCGGCTCGCTCACGCTTGTGCTGGAGACCACCGCTGCGACTGCTGCTTGCCCGATCTGCGGTGGGGAGTCAAACCGCGTTCACAGCCGTTATCACCGCGCCCTTGCTGACTTACCTTGCTTCGGCAAGGCCGTTCGGGTCGCAATCATGGTCCGACGGTTCTTTTGCATGGATGCCCAATGTCCACGACGGATCTTTGCCGAGCGCCTGTTGGGATTTGCTCGTCCGTTTAGCCGTACCACCGATCGACTCCGCCAAGCCCATGAAGCAGTCGGGGCTGCCCTTGGCGGCGAGCCCGGCTCCCGTCTGACCGTTCGCTTGGCCATCTCTACAAGTCCTGACACGCTTCTCCGGCGCGTGAAGCAATTCGAAGGCGGGTCTCCTTCGCCACCCCGATTCGTTGGTATCGACGACTGGGCGTGGCGCAAGGGTCAACGCTACGGCACGATCGTTGTGGACTTGGAGCGGAGTGATATCATCGACCTTTTGCCCGATCGCGATGCGACGACCGTCAAGAAGTGGTTGGACGACCATCCCGGCGTTGAACTCATCAGTCGTGATCGCTCATCGACTTACGCTCAAGCGGCTGCCGATTCGGCGCCCAATGCCCTGCAAGTCGCTGATCGCTGGCACCTGTTGAAGAACTTGCGAGAGGCCATCGAGCGGCTGTTTGAGCGACAGTCCGACGAGGTCAACGAAGCCGTAAAAGCGCCTGCAGCGGCTACGGAATCGCCGTGCAGTCCCGCGTTGCCTGACGCCCCGCGCGCCGTCACCGCGGGCGAGCCATCGTCTCCTCCGCAGCCAATAGCCGAGCCGACTGCGGAATCACCCCAACTTCAAGCCCAACGGGCGCGACGAAGGAAAAAGATCGAGCGGTTCGAGCAGGTCCACGAGCGCCATCGACGACGCCACTCGGCACGGCGGATCGCTCGGGAACTTGGCATGTCGTTCCACACGGTACAGCGCTACCTACGGTGCAAAGAGTGTCCGGACTGGAAGCCGGGACGGGCATGGCGCTCTCGATGGGACGCGCACCGCGAATGGATCGACGCCCGTATTGCCGAGGGTTGTACAAATGCGGCTGAATTGCACCGGCAATTGGTGACGAGAGATTTCCGCGGCTCGTACAACAGCGTGCAGCGGTACGTCAGGAAGCGGCTGGGCTTGGCGGGGAAGAAGCGCGAGCGCGCCGGGGCGGCGAGGCCATCTGCGCCGCCCCTTTCATCACCGAGGCAGTTGTCGTTCGAATGGGTCCGTCGGCCCGAGAATCGCAAGCCCAATGAGCAGAGGCGAATCGATGCGATTCGCGCCAGCAGCGACGAGTTGGCAACTGCGTTGGACATAGCTGATGAGTTC
>DASRXU010000322.1:0-2394 GCA_035687365.1 Planctomycetaceae bacterium
AGCCAATTTCGCGAGCGACGATGTCAGTGGCGAGCGAGACCACTAAATTGCCGCCTATCGGATTGCGACGATCGATCCGATTAGTCTCGCGACACGCCATAACTCCATTTCAAGAAAGGAGTTTCGCCAATAAATGCCAAATTTGCTACTTGCAGCGATTATTCAGCGCCGATTATCGCGGACACTTAACTTGCTTAATCCACACCCAATTTTCTCCGGGGACCGACCGGTTTTTGCCGGTTTTTTGACCATCTGAACGGTTCGACTTGGGTGTCGTTTAGGCAAGCTCGATCCAATTTCTGCCCTCACCGCGCCGCTTTTCCTCCCACCTCATTCTACCGCTGACTCAGCGGAAACCCCTTCATTTCGGGCTTTTCGCCCGCAATGCCCTTCCGTTACCCCTGGGACCAAACAGCTCCCAGGATGTCCCTCGGGGGCTGGCAACTTGCCTAATTGGGACCCAACTCCAATGGCTCGCTCCCAGGAACTCGCGCACCTGTTCGGGCTACCTGATTCACCGGTCCACCGGCGCTACGAGATCTGCCGCGCCTACTTTTACGAATCCACACACGCTGATGAGATCGCCAAGCGGTTTCATCTTCACTCCTGCTCGGTACGAGCCATCGTCCGCGACTTCGCTCGCGAACCAGACGTCAACTCGCTTTTCACGAACGCCAAGCCCGGCCCCAACGCATCCCCGAAACGCGATGCGATTCACGAGCGGGCCTGCGAGCTTCGCCGCAGAGGGGCTACCCTGGCTGACATTCGCGCCACCCTCAAACAGGACGGATTCGATGTCAGCGAATCGTATCTCTTCCGCCTCCTGCGCCGCGCGGGCGTGGCCGTGGCCGCGACGCGCCACCATCGTCCGACACGGCAACCGGGAGAGTACGCCAACGACGATTCCGTCGTGCCGGACATTACCGACGTCCGGGAACTTGTGCTCGAGGACGGACGGCAATTTCCTACAAAAGTCGCCGGCCTCTTTCTGTTCTTTCCCCTGTTGCTGGAACTGGACCTGCCTCATGCCGTCAGCAACGCGAAGCTGCCCGGCTCGAAGCAGATCCCGCCGTTGCAGGCGCTGCTCGCGTTGTTGGCTCCAAAGCTGATCGGCAAGCGGCGTATCAGCCATATCTCCGACTTGTGTACCGACGAGGGAGCCGGGTTGTTCGCGGGCCTCAACGTGCTGCCCAAGACAACCTACGCGACTGACTATTCGTACAAGACCGAGCGGGTCATGACCGACCGACTCGTCGCCGCCGTGATTTCCAAAATACCTCTGGGCGACCCTCCCTTAAGCTTCAACCTCGACTTCCATGCAGTTCCCTTTCGCGGCGACCAGCCTGATCTGGAAAACCATTGGGTACCGACGCGGAACCGGGCTCTTCCCTCGGTGATGGCGTTCGTGGCGCAAGCGGCCGGCCGGCGGGTGATCTGTTACGCGACTGCCAATATCCTTCGAGACGAGGCTGACCGCATGGTCCCCAAGTTCGCTGACTACTGGAAAGAGCAAACAGGACACTACCCGGCGCGTTTGCTGTTCGACTCGCGTGCGACCACTTACGCCGGCCTGAGCCAGTTGACGCAACGCCGAGTTGGTTTCATCACCATCCGCCGACGCGGGTCGGGCATGTTGGCACGCGCGGAGCGATTGCCCGCGGACCGCTGGCAGCACTGCCAGATCACTCAGGCCAAGGGGAAGCGCCGCCAGGTCCAGTATGTCGATGAATGGGTCCAGCTCGACGGCTATGACGGCACCGTGCGGCAACTGATCGTGACGGGGCTGGGGCACGAGTCCCCGACCTTTGTCTTGACCAACGACCTGCCACAGCGGCAGACGGCCCGCGAAGCCATCCAGACCTACGCGAGCAGGAATCACGTGGAGAACCTGCTTGGGGAGCAGATCACTTTTTTTCATCTCAATTGCTTGTGCAGTGATGTTCGCCTCAATGTAGATTTTGACCTGACACTGACGGTGCTCGCGGACCTTCTGTACCGCAAGCTGGCGGAACGACTGAAGGGATTCAGTCGGACTGGTCCATCAAAGTTGTTTCGCAAATTCGTCGACACCTCCGGTGACATCGAGATCACTGAGAAAGGGGTGATCGTTCGCCTGAGCAAACGAGCCCACAACCCTCTGTTGAAAGAGGCGGGCATGACCGAACCGACGCAGCCCGTGCCGTGGCTGAGGGGTCGGTCGGTGTATTTGGTGTGCCCTTGACGCCAAAATATCGTGTATTACTCACAAGTTCATAAATAAACTCAAACGCACGCATTCATGCGTGCTACTTGGGTGTCAATTAGGCAAGTTAGGCCTCTGCGAAAATCGGCGATGATGAAGCCGTCCGTCTCAGTGACAACGGCAGGATGCGGCCCCGACGGGCCTACAAAGTG
>DASRXU010000323.1:0-3659 GCA_035687365.1 Planctomycetaceae bacterium
CGTTCGGTGGCGCGGTTGCGATCAACGCGGGCACGCTCAGCCCGATCGTCACTACCGTGATTGCGCTGTCCAGTCAGCTCGCGGGCGCGCACGTGGCGGGGGAACTGGCGCCAAAGCCATTGCTGCTGATCCATGGCAGCGCGGACACGATTCTCCCGCACGAAAGTTCGCAGGCGCTGTACGATCGCGCCGGCGAACCGAAGACGATCAGGATTTTGCCGGGCGTTGGCCACGGATTGGCAGAGGCGCAGGACGAAGTATTCGAGCTGGTAACCGACTGGCTGTCGCGAAATGTTTGAGCGTCCAGTTTCATGCTGGCGAGACGCGCTCGCGCGAGATCCTTCACAGGCTCTCAGGATGACGGAGTAAACGTCCGATATTTTTGTGTCACTCTGAGCCGCTGCGGCGAAGAATCTCGACGGACGCTCCTGCGTACGGCGTCAGCAGCGCAAGTCGTTTCACGAAGCGCAACAGAACTATTCACTCCGACGCCCGCATCACGATAGAATCGCGCGATGGCTAATGGACAACGAATCGCGGTGATTGGTGCGACGGGCGCCGTCGGCCAAACCACGCTCAAAATCCTCGAGCAGCGCAAGTTCCCGATTCGCGAGTTGCGCACGTACGCGTCAGCGCGCTCCGCGGGCAAGACCGTCACCTTCTCCGGCGAGCCGTTGAAGGTCGAACCGCTCGACGCCAATTCGTTCAAGGGAATCGATATCGTCCTGTTCTCAGCGGGATCCGAGCAGTCGCGCGAGTTCGCACCGATCGCAGTCAAAGCGGGCGCAATCGTAATCGACAAGTCGAACGCGTTTCGAATGGATCCCGATGTGCCGCTGGTGGTGCCCGAGATCAATCCCGACGCGGCGCGCCGTCACAAGGGTATCCTCGCATGCCCCAACTGCACGACGATCGTGACCGTGATGCCGCTGAAGCCGCTGCATGACCTTGGCCGTTTGCGCCGCGTGGTCGCGACCAGCTTCCAGGCCGTGTCGGGCGCGGGCGTCAACGGGGTCGCCGAGCTACGCGAGCAGACGATCGCGTGGTCGAAGGGCGAGGCGATCAAGCCCGAGTTTTTCCAGCATCAGATTGCGTTCAACCTGATTCCGCATATCGACAAGTTTGTCGAGGGCGGATACACCGGCGAGGAAATCAAGCTGGTCAACGAGATCAGGAAAATTCTCGAGCAGCCCGAATTGCTGATCTCGCCGACCACGGTGCGAGTGCCGGTCTTCACCGCGCATTCGATTTCCGTCAACGCCGAGACCGAGACGAAAATCGCAGCCGCCGACGCGCGCAAGGCGTTCGCGGACTTTCCGGGTATCAGACTGTTCGACGATCCCGCGCAGAATCGCTACCCGATGCCGATCCTCGTCGAGGGACAGGACGATTGCTTCGTCGGCCGAATCCGCGAGGATCTCAGCTGCCCCAACGCGCTGAACTTCTGGGTCGTCGGCGACCAATTGCGCAAGGGCGCCGCGCTCAACGGCGTTCAGATCGCAGAACTGCTTATCGGCGCGCGCTAGTTACTCCGCCACGAAAGTCACCAGGCCGGCCGGCAGCGGCTCGTTCACCACGTGGCCGGTTCGCGTCGCACTCAACAGCCCCTGGAGATCGACGATAGCTACGAAGCTGAAGTCGCTGTTCTCCAATACTCCGTAAGCCTTGTGGCTGTTGGGGCTGACGTAAGCGGTCACGGTATGAGGATCGAACCCCTCCGCCCACGGTGCGTCGTCCGGAGTGTTCGGCACCGTGAACGATACCCAATCGACGACAGCAGGCGTTCCGCTCCCCGAGGTGGCCGGCAACTGGATGACACCCTCCACAGCGCCACCAAACTCACCCGTTACGATTCCGAGATGTGTGCCGGGTGCGACTGCAATGCCGTTGGTGCCGAACGAGAGCGAATCAGGACCAAACTCGGGAAAGTTCTGGAGCTGGCTGGGTGCAGTCCACGTGCCGGGCGTTCCCGGAGTGAACACTGCCTGGCTCAAATCGGCAATGAAGAGATTGCCGGTGCCCTCATCCGTAGCCAGCGCGATACCGGTGGTGCAATCTTCGCCTGCTGAGTCCCACGACTGGGGCCCTAGCTCCGACAAGGTGTTGTTGAACAGCGCCGGCGTCGAGGTGCTGACATTAACGATCTGGTAATCAGATACATCATCGTTTTCGAAAAATTCATTTGGCGACAATATCAGTTGGCGGACCGGGTCGATCGAAACGTCTTCTGAAGTCCCTACTCCGGCAGGAATCACTGGTTCAAAGGAGGGCGTGCCGCCAAGGTCGAGAAATTGATAGCCACCGGGGCCGCCAGTCGTCAGGCCAATCGTGATCAATGCCCTGTTCGTCGTGGAATCCACCACCACACCGCAGTTCATGCAGGTGCCGCCTGAGAAGTGCTGAATGGCGGTCGCTCCACTGGTGACAGTTGTAGTCAGAGTCGTGCCGTTGAGGAGGAAGACGTCGGTGTTATTGCCGGTACATACCGTAGTGCCGGTATTGGAGTTGGAAGAGCACGAATTCGGAATGCTACCAGTCACTACTGTCGTCGGCGCGGCACCGGTGCCAAGGCCACCGCTCGTTTCAATCGGTACGACCTTAACCGCGGCCGAACCAAAGCCCCAGCTTCCCTGTGGAGCATACACGTTGGCGTTAGTGCCTTGGACGAGTACCCCTAGAGAACTCGACGGCAAGCATGCATTCGGCGCGGGCGTGGGAGTAGAAGTAGGCGTGGATGTAGAAGTAGGCGTAGGCGAATGTGAACGATGGGTTGTTCCGCCGGAGCAAGATGCACACGGATCGCATCCCGACATGCTCAGCGACACACCCGCAACCGCGACCAACAGGCACACCGCCAGCCCCGCCCATCGAGACGTCATAGTCGATCTCCCAACGCGTTGAGTCGCAAAACCCGCGTACGGCTCTGCGAGATTCGAGTCCCCACCAGGAACTCCCCCAAAACTTGCGGCGACCATAGACAAATGCGCGGGGAGTAGCAAGCGACTTCAGCGTCGGCCTGACCGATTGGTTCGTCGATTGACAACGCAGGCGTTCGCATATTACCGTTAGGCAACTGCAAACGATTGCAGCCTTATCGAGAGCGGCGGAGGGACATGGCCCGCTGATGCCGCAGCAACCGGCCCGTGATGGGTGCTGGTGCTAACTCCTGCAGGAGATCTCCTCGTGAGAGTCTTCTGGAAGATAAGGCGAGAGTATTAAGCCCTCGTCCTACCGTCTCCGCAGGATTTGTCACCCACTTACATCGGCACTGACCGCGTTGCACTCTCGATCAAGACGGGAGAGGCGCGAGCGAAGTGGCAACTGATCGAATACTGATCGTCGGTGTCGGAGGACTTGGCGTCCCCGCATTGTGGGCGCTCGCGCGGGCGGGCGCGCGTCGGCTGACGCTCGTCGATCCCGACCCGGTGGAAGTTTCTAATCTCGCGAGGCAGGTGATCTATCGCAGTCGTGATATCGGGACGCCGAAAGTGGAGGCGGCGGCGCGATGGCTCGGCGAGCATTTCCCAGACGTCAAAGTCGAACGACATGCGATTGCGCTCGACGCGTCCAACGCGGCGCGTCTTATCGATGCACATGATTTTGTAATCGACGCGACTGACAGTCCGGTCGCCAAATTTTTGATCAACGACACCTGTCTC
>DASRXU010000324.1:0-1511 GCA_035687365.1 Planctomycetaceae bacterium
CGTCTTCGCCGTCACACGCGAGGGTGACCAGCTCTATGTCCAGCTCACCAGTCAACCGCGAGCAGCTGTCTATCCCAGGAGTGACAACGAGTTTTTTTACAAGGTGGTCGACGCGCAAATCACCTTCGAGATGGATCCACAAGCGCACTCGAAGAGCCTCGTCCTTCACCAGGGTGGGCGCGACCAGCGAGCCAAACGCATCGACGACGCTGCCGCCAAACAACTGGAGGATACCCTCGCCCAGCGCTTCCACGATCAGAAAGCCTTCCCCGGTAGCGAGGCGGAGAGACGAACCGAGATCGGCGAATTGCAGCGTAAACAGCCTACAGACGAAAGGATGACGCCCGAATTCGCCGAGACGGCGCGCCCGCAAGCCGAGCACATTGAGGCGCTGATCGACGGGCTTGGCACACTGCAATCGATCACCTTCAAAGGCGTCGGGCCGGGTGGCTTCGACATCTACGAGGTGAAATTCGAACATGGCTCGCTCGACTGGCGAGTTCTGCTCGACAGTGAAGGGAAGGTCGCCGGCGAAGGGCTGCGGTCCCTTCCTTGACAGGAGTGCGCAGCGGCCGACCACGGCGCGGCGCCCACCCGCGCGGTCGTTTAGGTGAAGCTCTACAGTTGATCGACCTAGGGACCGGCGGCCCGGCGTGGCGGGATTCACATCCGTTTCCGGTTATTTAGAAATATGAGCCTGCCCGCGCTGGGCATGCTCTACCTATTCGTAGAACCGGGCCTCAGGTCACTACACGGAGTTGACACATTTATGCATCACCCACTTTTGCGCGCTTTGGCCTCCTTGAGCCTGTCACTAACGTTGACGCTGCCAATGAGTGCTGCCTTTGCAGCTGACTTTCCCATCGGGACCTATACAGCTGGTGCAAAGACGTCTGTTACCTTCGACGGTAAAGGACAGTTTCGAGTATACGAAGGCAAGGATCTGCGAGTTTCCGGCCAATATACCGTCAAGGCGGATCGATTCGAACTAACGGATAAACAAGGACCATGGGCGTGCACCAAGTCGGCAGAACAGACCGGCTCCTACACGTGGAAGTACGAGAATTCGTTGTTAACGTTTACTAAAGTTGCGGACCTATGTCCGGATCGCGTCGAGAGCCTGGTCAAGACGTCCTGGAAGTGGTCTCACGCAGATTGAGACAAGTGGCCGGCAACATCCGGCCGATCTACGCAAGGAAGTGCGACCCCGGCGACAAGCGCCGCAAAGAAAGCCCCGAACAGCCGCAGATCAATGATCCGCCGTCGTCGGACACGGACGAGGTGCGCGAAGACCGCGATCCGCGGGAGGAGGTGGAGCGGCGTACCGTCGAGGAAGGTCCAAGGTAGATAGCGCTGACCGACGTCAGACTCGTACGAAGACAAGAAGTTCGGCGACCTGATCCGTGGGGAGCTTGCATTCAGCAAACCGACGCAACGCCGCCCAAAACGAGCCGCGTGCTCGACAGCTTCTCGCTCGCGACCATTCGGTCAGTCGGAAATGATCCGCAGAG
>DASRXU010000325.1:0-18088 GCA_035687365.1 Planctomycetaceae bacterium
GAGCCTGACGATTCGCTCGATGATGTGCGTGCCGCTGCTGGGGCTCGACGGCGCGGCGATGGGCGTGATCAACCTCGATACGCAAAATGTCTTGTCGCGGTTCACGAAGGACGACCTCGATCTGCTGTTGGCGGTCGCCGGCCAAGCGGCGCTCTCCTACGAAAGCGCGCGGCTGCTCACCTCACACATGGAAAAGCTGAAGCAAGACAGCGAGATGGCCATCGCCCGCAACGTCCAGCACGCGCTGCTTCCCAAAACGTTGCCGCAGGCGACCGGCTACGAGTTTTTCGCGTCATACGATTCGGCCCTGGCCGTGGGCGGAGACTATTACGACGCGATGCTCTTGGACGACGGCAAGGTCTGCCTGTCGTTTGGTGACGTCGCCGGCAAGGGGGTTCCAGCATCGCTGGTGATGTCGCGAATTTCGAGCGTGGTTCGCAGCACGCTCAAATACGTCGATGACGTGGGAGAGGCCGTCGGCGCTATCAATAATCACATGTGCTCGAGCGCCGTCGAGGGGCGGTTCGTGACCTATATCCTGGCCCTCGTCGACACGGTGGGGCACGAGGTGCAACTCACGATCGCCGGCCACATGTCGCCCATGATTCGCAAGGCTGACGGCACGATCGAGGAGTTCGACGAAGAGTCGGTCGGCATTCCCGTCGGCGTGCTCGAGGACTATCCGTACGACGTGCTCTCGCGCCCCATCGCCCCCGGCGACACGGTGCTGTTTTACACCGATGGCGTGAGCGAGGCGATGAACCCGAAAGGCGACCTCTACGGCGACAAGCGGGTCCGCGAGTTCCTCCGCAAGAGCCGTGGGAACGCGGCCGAGATCGGCCAGGCGCTCTTGAGCGACGTGCGGACGCACGCCGACGGCCGCGCGCAGAACGACGACATCACGATCATGATCTTCAGCCGTAACGCTTAGGCGTCGGCTGCGTATCGGTTCGGATTCCAGTCGCGGGCCAGCTCGCAGAGGCGATCAAGCGTCGCGCGCGACGGGCTGCACGCGACGATTCCTGGCAGGCGGATCATGTTGGCCCGATCGTCCACCCACGTTTCGCCGAAAGTCACCGGCCGCCGGTCGCGGACCCACAAGGCGTCCCCTCCCAGCGAGCGAGCAATGTGCAACGACACGGGGAAGTCGTAGACGTTGGGCGAGTGGATCAGCGATCCGCCGTATTCGCCGCGGGCCATGAGTTCGTAGATGCTGCCGGCCATCGTTTCGGAGGTGTGACCCTCCAGCCCTAATGCGGCCAGGTCAAGAGCCCGCTGCGGATCGCGGTCTTGGAAGCCGATCACGTAGACCTTCTTGGCCTCGGGCAGGATGGTGCGCTCGACCGGTTTCAAGCCGTCGAGCACGTCGCGGGCCGGCCTCGCGCAATCGTCTGGACCAGTCCGCACGCGGCCGTCGTGAACTTCGACCCACGCCCCGTTCGCACCGCACTCGGGGACGAAGACGAGCGAGTAAAGCACCGTCTCGCGATTGCGCAGGTGTAGCATCACGGCGTAGCCGTTGCCTGTGCGATCGCGATATTGTTTCGTGCCGTCGATCGGATCGATCGCCAGCACCAGTTCTCCCGCGCTCGCGAAGCGCAACAGGTCGCCCGTTGTCTCCTCGGCCTCGATGCGGCAGGTCCGCAACATGGGGTCGGCATCCCGCAGCGCGGCGACGATCAGCTCTTGGATGCTCAGGTCGGCCAGCGTGAGGGCGTCGGTGTTCGCACTGCCCGAGTGTTTGCCGGCGAGAGCGATGTTGTGCCCGCGCAGACTTCTGGCCAAGGCCCCGCTCCAGCGGAGTACGCCCGGCAGGTGACGCGAAAGTGCGGCAGTGACTTCCGAAACATTCATCGTCGATTCCGATCAGCAACTGACTTCGAGGCGGGCGATCACAGCGGCGGCGACGTCGATGCCGGTAACGCGTCGAAATGCCTGCCAGCCGGGTACCGCATTGACTTCGATCACATAACAAGTCCCGTCGCGCCCGTAAAGCAGATCGACGCCGGCAAAGCGTGCGCCCGTCGCCTCAGCCGCCGCGAGCGCAAAGCGGGCTTCGCCGTCAGTCACCGCGTGGAGTTCCGCCGTGCCTCGACAGGAGACATTCGTGCGAAAGTCGCCGTTGGCCCGACGGCGCATGCTCCCGAGCACGTGGCCGTCGAGCACCAGCACGCGGACGTCGAAGCCCTCGTTCTCGACAAACTGCTGCAGGTAGAGGACGGCTCCGATGCGCTCCAGCGTGCGGAACGTGCGCAAGGCCAACTCGGGATCGCTGACACGGACGATGCCGCGACCCTCGGATCCGAAAATCGGCTTCACCACCACGTCGCGGCCCAGTTGTTCGAAGGCAGCCAGCGCGTCCGACGAGTCTTCGCACACCACGGTGCTCGGGACGACCAAGCCGGCCGCTTCGAGCCGTGCGGACGCTAGATACTTGTCGACTGCACACTCGATCGCCTTCGGCGGATTGAAGACGGCCACGCCAGCCGCTTCGAGTCGCCATAGTGCGTCCATGCGGTAGACCACTTGCTCGAGCGACCCCGTCGCCATCGTGCGGACGATCACCGCGTCGAATGTGGCAAGATCAAACGCACCGGCCGCTACCGTAGTCCCCGCCCCGCCGATGGCGCCGACGAGCTTTGGAAAATCGATCCGCTCGCAGCGATGGCCCCGCCCGAGTGCGGCCCGCGAGAGATCGCGGCAGTACCAACTCCGCGGCTTGGCCAAAATGGCGAGCTTCATCATCAGCGGGCAGATTCAAAGGCGGAAAAAAGTCACAGGCCGAAGGACGTCCGCAGAATCTCCGGTTGCACTTTGCCGAAGCGCTGCACCTTCCCCGTGTCGAGATTGCAAAACGTGATCTCGGCCGGGCTGAAGAGGTGCGGATCGATTTTGTAAAAGTCGCGACCGGCGTCCTCGAACACCTGCGCGAACGGCTTGCCGAAAGCGGGCGATGAGTTGGCCGGCACTTTCGGACCCAGTGCCGCGAGGGCCGCGTCATCCGCGCGAACCCACAGCGTCACCCGCGCCCCATACAGGATCGCATCGTTCGTGCGTCCGATGGCCGCCAGGTCGTTGGCAGCGACCGGGGGCAGGGGAGCGCTGCCGCAGGCGCTCTTGATTTGGCGGACGTCGAAATCGAGTTCGAATAATTTGTGAAGAGCCGTCTCGATCGAGCGCGAGACAACTTGAACCGTGCCTGCCTGACTGGCGGTGGGAGCGATGAGCAGTCGCAATCGGTCGGACGTGACGCCCGTTCGTTCGCAGAGGTAGCGAATCACCGACGCATCTGGCAGTTTGCGTCCCTCGAGCACGCCGACCACCTCGCCAGGTTCCTCGCGGTAATCGAGCCGATCGAACACGGGCTCGCGCGCGTAGGCTGCGCGCATCGGTCCAGAGCCCATGGCAAAGTAGGAATCGACTTGAATTTGCCACCCCGCATATTGGCTCAACAGGCAGGCGGCGACGGGATGATCGGTCGTGACGAAGACATGCGGCCAGCTCGAGTCGAGCAGATCGGCCGCTTGGAGCGAGACCCAGCCTAATCCGGCCATGCAGATTTCAGCCAGCGCCTGTCCCGCGTCGAGGCCTCCTTCAGTCCGAACGCCGAAGTCGAGAACCTGCGCCTCTTCCACGACCGTGGTGCGGACTCGGAAGTCGTCGGCACTGTTTCCGACGCGCTCCAGCAGTTGAGCCGCCCGCAGATTGAGATCGTATCGCATGCTGATGCCACGGTGTCAAACAGCCGCTCGTAGCGGCCGACCAAAACGACGGCCCCTATCGTAGGCGATCGGCCGGCCGTTTTCATCAACCGAATGCGCTCGGCAAGACTCATCGGGCCGGCACTCTGATGCCGTTCGCGTCTCTCATCTGTTATGATTTGTCCGCGTGAAGCTGAATGCAATTGTGTCCGCCAACGAGGTGCGTTCTCGCAAGGCAACGACATACCGTTGCCAAACGTCTACGGGAGACCGAACAACGCCCCAAAACAGAGGACCAGCGCGACAGCCAAACTCTAAGAAGGAGTGGCAATCGTTGACGCTGCACCCTGCTAGGCCTGACGAACCAATCCCGTCAACGCAGAAAGAGCACGGTCAATGACCTACCGTCCCGGCGACGACGAAATGGATCAGCGGCAGAAAGACGAACAAAAGTTGGCGAAAGCCGACCGGGAGCAATTGAAGAAGGATCGAGAGGCCCAGCGCGCAAAACTGCGTAAGGCCAACGCTCCTCCCAAGGATCCGGCTTAGACCAGCGCTCGCCGAATCGGCTTGGCGCGACGCGGCCCGTACCGATAAGAAGTCGGCGGTCGTCGTCGCCGTGCCGTTACAGCACTGCCAGCGATTCGTCGCGCACGTCGGTCACGAACATGCACCCCGGACTGTGCGTGATTGCGAGCGGCAATCGCGCCGCGGCGAGCACCGCCTGCGGAGTCACACCGCAGGCCCAAAAGACGGGAAGCTCGTCGGCCTCGACGGGAACGGCATCCCCGTAATCCGGCTTCGAGAGATCGGCGATGCCCAACTCGCCCGGCAGCCCGATGTGAACCGGTGCTCCGTGTACGGCCGGGTAACGCGATGTGATCTGCACGGCGCGAATCGCATCGGCCGGTTTGAACGGACGCATCGAGACGACCAGCGGACCGCTAAAGAGCCCCGCGCTTTCGCAGGGCCGATTGGTCCGATACATCGGCACGTTCGTACTCCGCTCGTGATGCCGCACAGAAAGCCCCGCGCGGAGCAGGGCGGCTTCGAACGTGAACGAGCAGCCGATCAAAAAGCTGACGAAATCCTCGCGCCACACATCGACGAGATCGGTCGGTTCGCCAGCCAATTCGCCGTGCTTCCAAATGCGATAGCGGGGCAGGTCGGTGCGCAAGTCGGCGTCTGCCGCCAATCGCGACGGCGTCGGGTCGCCCGGATCGGTGACATCCAAGAGCGGGCACGGCTTGGGATTTCGCCGGCAGAACTCGCGAAAATCAGCCGCAACATCCGCCGGCAGCACGACGAGGTTGGCCTGCGCGAATCCGTCCGCCAGGCCCGACGTGTGCGCCGTAAACCCCTGGCGACACGCCAGCCGCACGCCTTTGCCGGTGGAGAGAGTCGATCGTTCGTGCATCCCGCTACTATACATAAACGGCTCAACTGCACATAAAAGGCGCACGGCGAGGTCGCTGGACCCGCTTCTGGCGCGAGACAATCGTCGGCAAATTCCAAAGACCTTCAAAACGCAACATGTCCGACGATCCCTCGCAGTCTTCGATTGACCCGCCGCTTACGACGCCGCCTCCCGCCGAAAGTTCTAGCGAGAAGCGTTCGCTGCTTGAGCAGCTCTTGGTTGTTGGGTGCGGGCTGGTGGCCGTGCTGGCGTTGTTTTGCACGATCGTGTTCGCAATCCAGCATCGGTCGCATACCTCGTGCCTGGCAGCGGCGGCGACTAGCGGCGTCTTCGCGATCGCTACGATCGGCATCGCAAAGCCCGACGTCGTCCAGCAACTGGCTAACCGAAAGTTCCTGCGCGTGCCGCTGGTGCTGCTCCTGCCCTGTCTAGGGTGGGCGCTGGCTGCCGTCACGATTTTCGCGACTCATTCCAACAACGGATGGGATGAGTGTGCTTACATCCTCAGCGGGCAGGCACTCCGGGGATATCCCACGCCCTACGCGGCCCATCGACCTCCGGCCACACATTTTCTATGTGCTCTGTTTGCCGACTCGCCCGCACTGATCAATCCATTCCTAATTGCCGCACTGGTCTGGATCATCGCCCGCTGGGGCTCCCAACGTTGGGGAGCCGTCGCCGCTGGCCTGGCGTTGTTGCTCTTACTCGGCCAGGACGTGTTTCTGGCGTCGATCATCGACGTGATGTCGGAACTGCCGGCCGCGATCCTCATGTTGCTCGCGTTCTATCGCCTGTCGAGCGATGGATTTTTCAGCTCGGGCCTGATCTTCGGACTCGTCGTACTTTGTCGGTGGAACCTGGCGGTCATCCCCCTCGCACTGGTAATTCCGATTGCGATTCGCTTCGGTCGACAGGCGGCCCTGAAGTACATTCTCGGCGGCGCCGTCGTCGCGATCCTCTTCGCGGGGGCCGAGTTCTTGTTCGTCGAACATCCGATCCAGCGAATCATTCGCGGCAACTTGGGTCCGGCCTATGCCTGGGCGGAAGGCGACGTGAAACCCGACGTCCTGGCTCGGCTGCGTTTTTATCTGTCGCACCTGTGGTTCCTGACCCCGTGCGGCCTGTTCGCCGTCGTCTACGGACTCACGTCTGCGGTTGGTCGGCGCGCCGTCTCGACGGGCGACTGGTGCCTTCGGTTTGCGATCCCGCTCGGGATGGCCGCTTATATGCTGAGCATGATCCTGATCGGCGGCCTGTTCGCTCGATTCATGGCTCCTATCGTCCCCTTGGCCGTGCTGGTGCTGATCGAGTATTGCCGGCTGATCTTCACCGGGTCGGACCTGGGGCGGAATCACAAGGTGAGGGTGATCGGCATGATCTGTGTCTCCGCGATCACGATTGGCGTGGGCCTCTGGCCCTGTTCGTTCTTGTTTGCGATCCGGGACAATCGGTCGCAAACGCGTGCGTTCTCAGCCGCTTTCCGCCAGCAAGTCTCGTTGGCGCTGCCTGCGTCCGTTCGACTAATGGCGCCGCCGCTGGAAGAGATCTGCTCGGACAGCGGATTTCCGGCGATGGTCGAACTGCGGCGAGAAATCTTGTTTCCGACCGCCCAACTGACGAGTAACGCAAATATCATCAAGGAGGCCGATCGCCAGGGGGCCGTCGATCGATTGGTGCAAAGCGCGCCCGGCGGTTCGTACCTTTTGATTCCGACTCAGTTCGCTGAAGCGAAACCGGGCCTCGAAGCAATCGCCGGCGACGCAACGTGGCAGGTTTATCAGAAGCGATAACGCGCGGCGTATCGACCCGGCGAGCCGACAGCGTAAGCTGTCGGGTGCTTACTTCTATCGCAGACGAATCTCGTGGAAAACGTTGATGACTGACCAGCCCTGCGGAATGCAACGATCGCGAATGCCTGCGCACGCATGTGTCTTGGCATTCTTCTGCTTCCTTCGAGTTAGTTCACCCATTACGGCCGACGACAAACTTTCCCCCCAGATCCGCGAGGTGATCGACGCCCCGCGCTTTCAGCACGCGCTTTGGGGAATTCTCGTTGCCGACCGCCGCACGGGCGAGGCGATCTACGAACTCAATGCCGACAAACTGTTCAGGCCGGCGTCGACGACCAAGCTGTATTCCGTGGCTGCGGCCCTCGACGCCTTGGGCAAGGACTATTGCTTCGAGACGCCCGTCTATCGCCGCGGCACCGTCGACGCCAAAGGCACCTTGGACGGCGATTTGATTCTCGTCGCCTCGGGCGATCTGACGCTCGGCGGCCGCACCACGCCCAAGAACGAGATCGAATTCACCAAAGGCGATCACACTTACGCGAATCCGACGGGCGAAGCGGCACTCACCGCCGGCGATCCGCTGGCCGGACTGAATCGGCTGGCCCAACAGGTCGCGGCTGCCGGGATTCGCCGCGTGAGCGGGCAGATCGTCATCGACGCGCGGCTGTTCGATGCGGCCAGCGGCACCGGGAGCGGCCCCGCGCAACTGACGCCGATTGTCGTCAACGACAATGTGATCGACATTACGATCACTCCCACCAAGCAGGGCCTGCCGGCGAAAATCGACTGGCGTCCGCGGTCGGCGTCGGTCGCGATCGACGCACAAGTGGAAACGATCGCGGCCGGCGGCGAGACCAAAATCGATTGCCACGCAGTCGGCGAAGATCGACTGGTCGTCCGCGGTCGCATTGCGGCCGATCGTCCGCGTTTTGTTTACGTGCAGGAAGTGGCCGACCCGGCGCGATGGGCCCGATCGCTCTTCATCGGAGCCCTCGAGCGGGCCGGAGTTGTCGTCTCGGCATCGGCGTATGAACCCAATCCGGTCGGCGTGCTCCCCAAAGCGGGTGACACGACCGGGCTCGTGCGAGTGGCCGTGCTGAAGTCGCCACCGTTCGCGGAAAACGCGCGGCTGATCCTCAAGGTCAGCCACAACCTGCACGCCAGCACGTTGCCGCTGTTGATCGCCGCCCGACACAACAAGCGGCGACTGGAAGACGGGCTGCATCTGCAACACGACTTCCTCAAGCGAGCGGGCCTCGACGTCGATTCGATTTCGTTCGGCGGCGGCGCAGGCGGAGCACCGGCCGATCACACCTCGCCGCGCGTGACGGTGGCCCTGCTGCGCCACATGGCAACGCGCCCCGACTTTGCCGTCTACGAACGCGCGTTACCGATCCTGGGAGTCGACGGGACGATCGCGAACGACGTGCCTGCCAGCAGCCCGGCCCGCGGAAAAGTCCGAGCCAAAAGCGGCACGCTCTTCTGGGAGAATTCCATGAACGACAAATTCCTGGTCACGAGCAAAGCACTCGCCGGCTACCTGACGGCGAAGAGTGGCCGCGAATTAGAGTTTTCGTTCGTGGTCAACAACGCGGCGATCGACAAGGCGGCCCAAACCAAGGACATCGGCAAAACGCTCGGGCACCTGTGCGAAGTGGTCCAGCAAGCTCAATAGAGCCAACACTCAAAGCGCCCCGACGAGCCGCCAGCGTGAGCTGGCGGGTGCTTCATGCGTCCCCGTGGATGTCGATCCAAGGGCCTCAGTGGGCCGGCCGACCCCAATGCGTCTCGACGATGTCGCCCGCAATCGTTTCCGAAAGCTTTGAAGGTTCGAGATAGTGTTTCACCGCGAAGTGCTTGGGCACGAAGTAGAGAGTGCGGTGCGTCGCATAGTCGATCGTGACATCCAAGGTCCTCTCGCCGTTGCTCCGAAAGCGCTGAAAAGCGATCGGGATCAGGTTGCGGTCGCGATCAAGGCACACGCGGAAGTCTCCGTCACCAACACGCACGCATTGATGACCGTTGATCACCACGCTCTGGTCACAGATCTTCAGCGCCGCCTTGTCCAGGACCGCAAACTTCTCGGCGAGAGGCCGGTAGTACATCAAAATCGGCAAGAGGCCGGCTGTACCGACGTTGGTATTTGTGGCCTCTAGCATCGACCGTTCTTGGGCCGGATCAGTTCCCGCCAGAAATTTACTCACACGCCCGTCATAGGAAGTCCGGTAAGGAATTAGCGACATCGAGGCGTCGGGCCCGTTGAGACGGAATGTTTTGGAACTGCACTCCGTTGCGTCGCCTTTCAGTCGAAGCTCATTGGAGTAGTGAAACGTAACCGGCTCAGCCGGAATACCGGTCTTGAGCGCTTTGCCGCGCAGGTGCATTTGCTCCGCAAGCATTGCGGATCGGCAGCCGCCCACCTCGTAGTGGTGATCGACAACCCAGCGCAGCTCGACCATCTGGAGGGCTTTCTCGCGCGCCTCGAGAGACTTAATCACCTCGTCGCGAGTTAACGGCTTAACAGCCGGCTCCGCAGCTTGACTCAGCGTCGGCAACGACACGGAGTTGCCGCACAGGAGGAGCCCGACGACAGCCTGAGCGATCAATTGCCGGTTCATAACGCGTTCCCGTCAGATGGAACAATCTTCTCGGGCCTACGGCTCTGACTGAAGGCCTGTTGAGAATCACTCGTCACCTTCCTCGCGTCGTTGCTGTGGCACTCCGGCTTCCTCGAGATGCTTGTCGAGCACCGTGGCGGGCGATTCCGTTGTCAGCTTATGCGACGACTTGCCATTGACGTATTCGTCGAGCTGCAGGCATTGGAAGCAGATCACATACTCGATCGTTTTGCCGCTTTGGGTCAGACGAATGCCATGACGTGGCCAGAAGCACTTGGCCTCGGTTCCATCACTCTTCGCGATCCCTTTCTTGACGGCTGCGAGAATTGCCGTCCGATCCTTCGGGGCGGCAATGTCGACCTTTCCGAGCACGGGATACTTATGGAACATCTCGCCGCTCGGCTTTTTCTTGCTGTGTCCCTCCTCGTAGGTTCCGTCCAATGAGTAAATGGTCATGGAGTCGATCGGAATTGCCAGATCGGCGTCTTGGCAGCCCGGCAAAAGCAAACCTACCGCCAGCACCACAGACGAAGTGGCGCAGCCCCACGGCCTGCGATGCTCCCGGTCTCTGTGGAAAGTTGGCATGGTAGTGATCCTCGCCATTCGGAATGGTAAGGGGCAGACAAAGCCCCGGTCGCCAGTTGGACGACCGGGGCCGTCGCCGTCAATTATTGTGGCAAATTGCGGGCACAAGTGGGACAGGCAAGGCACTCGCGAACGATCTCTTCGCCGACCCCGCCGGGATCATCGACGAATCGTTCTTTCGCATTGCCCCGTTCGGACCTTCGAATGACGCGGTTGGCCTTCGGCCGAAACGGATACTTCTTCTGCCGAGTTTCGAGAATCGCTCGATGGGCACGGACTCCCGGGCCCACGGCACACAAACAGAGCTGGCAACGATACATCCTTAAGAGCCGATTCTGAACCGCCGGGTGGCTCATGGCCGGCAGCCTTCGAGGGACACGGACAACGATTTCCGCAAACAGTTGCGCTATGCGCAATGGTGCCAATGAGAATGGGAAGAATCGGGTCCGCGGCGGCAGGCGGGGAACGTGCTCGCGGCACGCAAGGAAACGAAGACCGATCGGTCATGCAGGAGAGCCGGGCGTTAGTTGCCGGGTGGCTCAAGGCCGGCTGGAGACGCTGTTGCTCGGAAGCATACTTACCCAAGAGATCGATTAGCCAGCGGGGGTGCCGGCCGATGCGCCGCGTGAAAGAGGTCGCCAAGAATTCGGGCCATGGTTTCTACGAGCGTAGAAAACAGGTCTGGTTCGAACTAGGGCAAACATGAAGAATCGAATGAGGTGCGCGCGATCGACGCGAACGGTCGTTGCGAAGCCGGCGATGGTCCGTTTGCCTCTCGGCGAAGGCGAATCGTAAGCTCGAAGTGACACGCCGGCTGTACAGTTTTTGTACAAGTGTGGGACCGGACTGTTGCGGGACCGGTGGGACGGGACACTTTTGCCCACGGGACACGGTCCCGGACCTCAGGTCCGGACAGTTGAGTCTTGCGGAACCCGGTGCGACCCGGTCCCGAACTGACGCCCAAATTCGGTCCGCCTCGAAGGTCAGGTCCACCTTAACATTTCGGAAGTGGTCCGGTCGTAGTCGTGAGGCCTCAACAACTTAGGACCACTGAACCTCAGGTCCGGACACTTTCGAATTGGGTAGGGGACCGCGAAGTCGTCCCGGAGTCCCGACGCATTTCCTCTTAGGCTGCCGGCAGTTCCGAGTAGGACGGGACACGTTCGGAAATAGCCGAAGCCCTCTAAGCCTTCGGCTTCGCGATCACTCGGGCCGATTTGATCGTGACGTCGCTCACGGGGCGGTCGCGGTTGTCGGTTTTGACTTCGCCGATCTTTTTGACAACGGCCAGGCTGGCGGCGTCGGCCGTTTTGCCGAAGGCCGTGTATTGGCGGTCGAGATGCGTGTGCCGGTCGAGGCAGAGGAAGAATTGCGAGCCGGCCGAATCGGGGTCGGACGTGCGGGCCATCGACAGGACGCCCGCTTCGTGCGGCGTGGCATTGAACTCGGCGTTGATGTTATAGCCGGGGCCGCCGGTGCCGGTGCCGAGGGGGCAACCGCCCTGAATCATGAAGCCCTTGATAATGCGGTGAAACAGCACGCCGTTGTAGTAGCCGATCTTCGCCAGGCCGAGAATGTTTTTGACGTGACCGGGAGCGGCCTTGGCGTCGAGGTCGAGCAGGATTTTGCCCATCGACGTGTCGAATTCGAGCTGGTACGTGTTCTTCTCGAAGTCGAGTTCCTTAGCGGCGGCATCAACATCGGCTTTGCGGCTGGCGGCCATGGTGTGACTCCTTTGGAAAGAGCCGCGCACGAAGTAAGCGGTCTTTTTTTCTGCGGGCTAGCCGCATCTGTTCTATCCGAGACTCATGCCGCTAGCCGGCACAAGCCGCCTGCGGCGGACCGCTTACTTCGTGCGCGGCTCCTTGGGAAATCGTGTTCAGGCGACTAAGGTTAATCAAACCCGGGACGTTCGTCATGCGTGACCCGTGCTCTTCGCTTGGCCGAATCCGCCGCCGCCCGGCGTTTCGATCGTCAACACGTCGCCCGGCTGGACTTCGATCGCGAACTTGCCGCCGAGGTCTTCGCTCTGAGCTGAGCCAACTCGCTGCAACGTATTGCGCCCCCGAGCGCCGGCGTTGCCGCCCTCCAAACCGAACGGCGCAAAAGCCTCCCGACGTTCCGAGAGCATCGAGACGATGAGCGATCGCAGGAATTCCAATCGCCGCACGACGCCGTCGCCGCCCCGATGGTGGCCGGTTCCGCCCGAGCCGCGGCGGATGCAAAACTCGTGGACGCGGACCGGGTATCGCCGTTCGATGACTTCGGGATCGGTCAGCCGCGTGTTTGTCATGTGAGTATGCACAGCGTCGGCGCCGGCAGAGTTTTTGGTCGCACCGCTGCCGCCGCAGATCGTTTCGTAATAGCCGAACGTCGAGTCACCGAAGGTGAGGTTGTTCATCGTCCCCTGGCTGGCCGCGGCTGCGCGGAGCGCACCCAACAACGTATCGACGACGCGTTGGGAAGTTTCGACGTTGCCGCCGACAACGGCGGGTGATATCGCCGGGTCGGCCGCGGGCGTCGGGTTGAGGAGACAGGTCGGCAGAATGATGTCGACGGGCTCGAGCACGCCGCCGTTGAGAGGAATGTCTTCATCGATCAGGCAGCGGAAGACGTAAAGCACAGCCGCCGTCACGATGGCCCGGTTCGCATTCAGATTGGTCGCCAGCACGGGGCCGGTGCCGGTGAAGTCGACAACGGCCCGATCGCCGGTTTTGGTGATCGCGACACAGATCGGCGTGCCGTCGTCGAGATGGTCAGTGTGCGAATAAGTGCCATCTGGGATTCGGAACAGTGCCGAGCGCATCTTTTGAGCGGCCGCTTGCTGGATGTGCTCCATGTACGCGGCGACCACGGGCAGTGAGTAGCGTTCGACGAGCCGCCGCAGTTGGTTGGCCCCGACGGCGTTGGCGGCGACTTGCGCGGCGACGTCGGTCAAGTTGTCGTGAACGTTCCGCGTCGGGTGCGGCCCGGCGAGCAATAGGTTCCGCAACTCGGCCTCGCGCGAGCGGCCACCGTCGACCAATTTGAAATTGCTGATCAACACGCCTTCGTCACCCAACACGCGCGAAAACGGAGGCATGCTGCCCGGAATGATCCCACCGATCTCGGCATGATGCGCTCGGCTGGCGGTCGCGAACAAGAGTTTTCCCGTGTTCGGATCGTGCACCGGAGTGACGACGGTCACGTCGGGCAAATGCGAACCGCCTCGATACGGATCGTTGGTCACGAACACGTCGCCGGGCGCAATGTCGCCCGCTTCGGAGAGCACGTGCTTGACGGTTTCGCCCATCGCTCCCAGGTGCACGGGGATGTGGGGGGCGTTGACGACGAGATGCCCATGGGCGGAGAAGATCGCACAACTGAAATCGCGACGCTCCTTCACGTTGGTCGAAATGGCCGTGCGCTCGAGCGTCGTCCCCATCTGCTCGGCGATCGAGGCGAACAGGTTGTTAAAGATCTCCAACTGAATCGGATCGACGTCGGTCGAGAGGGAAACAGTTTTCGGGGGGACCGCGTCGGTCAGCAGTAGCTCGCCCCGCGCGAGAATTGTCGCCTGAAAGCCGGGATCAACCACAACCGTCGACGTCGGCTCGCAGACGATGGCTGGCCCGTCGAATTCGTCGCCGGGTTGCAGATCGTCGCGCAGGAAGACGGGGGTTCGATGTACTCGACTTACAAAGATCACGTCGGTACTAGTCTTTGCTTTCGGATGCCGCTGCGTGAGCTGGGCCGCGGTTTCTTCTGGCGCGGGAAGGGCACCGACGACTTCGACTCGTGCGGCCGTGATCTCGATCTCTCGCCCCGTGTGACGATAGCCGTAGAGCTGCTCGTGGAGTTGTTCGTAACGCGATGCGAAGTCGCCGTCATCGGGGAGAGAAACATTGAGCGATGCTTCGACGCCTCGGTAGCGCATGTCGAGCGAGCGAGCGGGTGGCGCGACGTTTTCGTGCGACACGCCGTCGGCCAACACTTCGTGGCGAGCATGCTCCTCCAGTTCGCGCCAGACCGGTTCGAGTTGAGCGAGAGTGTGAGGCGAGTGCGGCTGCAGGACCGATCGCTCCGCATAACGACGCACGTCGGCCAGACCGATGCCGTACGCGCTGAGCACGCCGGCTTGGGGCGAGATCAGAATCTTGCGGATGCCCAACTCGCGGGCGACGGCGCAAGCATGTTGTCCGCCGGCGCCGCCGAAGGCGACGAGCACGTAATCGGCCGGGTCGTAGCCTTTCGCCACGGAAATTCGGTGGATCGCGCGGGCCATGTTGGCGTTGGCCACGTCGATGAATCCCTGGGCCAGTTCGGTCGCCGAGAGTTGGCGACCGTTTGGGGAGGCAGCAATCCGTTTGCAGAGATCTGCGATGCGTTGTTGGGCCGCTTGGTGATCGAGAGGGAAGGGGAACCGCTCGGGGGGGAGTTTGCCCAGAATCAGATTCGCGTCGGTAACTGTAAGCGGCCCGCCTCGACCATAGCACGCGGGCCCGGGAACGGCTCCGGCGCTCGCGGGGCCGACGATGAGTTTGACGCCGTCGAAGTCGCAGATACTGCCGCCGCCGGCTGCGACGGTTTCGACCGCGAGCATCGGGGCGACGATGCGGACGCCTGCCTTTTGGACTTCGAACTCCCGTTCGTATTCGCCGGCGAAGCGCGAGACGTCGGTGCTGGTGCCCCCCATGTCGAAGCCGATCGAGCGCTCGAAGCCGGCCCGCTGGGCGACGCGCGAGAATCCGATCACGCCGCCAGCTGGCCCCGAGAGGATGCTGTCTTTACCGACGAAGCGGCCCGCATCGACCAGGCCGCCGGCCGAAGTCATCAACTTGAGCTGGCCCGAGCCGAGCGCCCGGCTCAGTCGATCGACATAGTCACGCAGCACGGGATTCAGATAGGCGTCGACGACCGTGGTGTCGCCCCGCGAGACGATCTTGATCAAGGGAGACAGCTTGCTCGACGTGCTGACTTCCACGAAGCCGACGTCCCGTGCGATGTGTGCGACGAGTTCTTCGTGGGCCGGGTTGGCAAACGCATGCAGGAGGCAGATCGCCAGCGACTCGGTGCCGTCTTCTTTGAGTTTGGCGAGATCCTTGCGGATGTCGGCCGGATTGGGCGCGCGGAGGACGGCACCGAATGCGTCCAGCCGCTCGTCGATTTCGACGACGCTCGAAAAGAGGGGCTCGGGTTTTTTGATCTCCAGATCGAAGAGCCGCGGGCGATCCTGATTGGCGATTCGGAGCACGTCGGCGAAACCTCGCGTGGTCACGAAGGCCGTTCGCGCGCCGCTGCGCGTCAGCAGGGCGTTTGTGCCCCGCGTCGTTCCGAGCTTCACGAGCATCGGTGGCAGCCGGTCGTCGAGTTTCAAGTCGAGCACGAGACGAATGGCGAGCAGCGGAGCATCTTCGCCCGAGGAGAGCTCATAACGAGTGCCTGGCTCAAGCGGCCGCGACAACGGATGTGCCAGAGTGAACTGTCCCGAGCGAGCATCAAATGCGGCAATGTGATCGCGATGCAGGACGGCACCCGACGCGTCGCCGAACATTGCCTCATAACCATGCCAGAAGTCCGGCGGATCGCCCCGTCGCAGTTCGTCAGAAAAAGTCGACCCCGTCGAACTCGCGGCGACCGCTCCCTTCGTGACGCCGGAGCTGAGAACTTTGCGAGTCAGCACATGTCCGTCGGGCGCGCGAGCCAGGCAATCGGTAAACGTCCCGCCGACGTCGATCCAGAATTCCCAATCGCTCATGGCGCCGGGGAGGCACTGGCGGCTTGACCGCCAGGGCTCTTGAGGGCGGCCGGTCCGCGTGTCGGCTGCACCCAGGCTCGCTCGAAATCACCCAGCTCGGAAGGATTCGGATGATGCTTCGTCGACGTGATACGGGCGCGAACGTAAAGCTCGTCGCGGCCGAATCGGTAGCTGGCCTTGTCGCCGCGGACCGTCATGAGCGTCACGCCGATGTCGTCGCTGTAGTGCCGCGTTGCGCGGATCTCTTTGCCCGCGGCATCACGAATCGGTTCGCTCGCACGGTTGAAGTTCGCCCGCGTGCCGATGAAGTCGATCGTGTAACTCACACCCGGCTCGGCGTCGACCGCGATATCAAGTCTTTCGCGGCCCGAGACGACTTCCTGCAACTTCACGCCCGAGGTCGCGTAGAACCGGCCCGCTTCGAGCGACGCAATCAGCGATTCGGGCGTCAGGTCGGAGGACAGCACCATCACCCATCCGCGGCCAGGCTCCGAGCCACGACTCGGAATGTGGTGGTAGCGGTGACCGTCGTCGGTCGCCAGACCATACATGATCGGCAAGTTCAAGTCGCCCAGGCGATTGGCCAGGATGATGTCCCAGATTCGCTCGGTCGAGGCGTGTTCTTTGTCGCCCGAATTGTGGACCGAGGGATGGCCGTTGTAGACCTCGAAGAAGTTGTCGCCGCGGATTCGCATCAGGTCTTCCGCGGTGACGCCGTAGTAGTAGTTCGGGTGATTGAGGTGCACGAGGATCGGTTTGCCCGTCCGCTCGCGTTGGGCGATCACCGCGTCGAAGTTGTTCTGAATCGCGTCGGCCACGCTGTTGCCGTGCATCGGCGGGATGGCTTCCTGGAGGTTCGACGCGTTGATGTGAATCGGCGAACGGCCGAACAGGTCGGAGATTTCTTCGCCCTGAATCAGCAAGAACCGCCCGGGCTCGGCAATCCGCTGGCGGACTTCCTCAAACGTCTTGAGCCGAATTTCCTGCTTGCCGTCGACGGTCCGCTCTTCGACCCAATCCTTGGAGAAGCGGGCTTTGAGTTTTTGGACGGCCGCGGGCGGACTGCCGTTCTGGTTCACCTTGACCCACCGTTCGGATTTGGCGAGTCGATTGTGATCGGTGAAGCAGAGGAAGTCGTAGCCGTGATCCTTGTACCAGAGCCCGACCATTTCGAGGTAATCGTCGCCGTCGCTCCACATCGAATGGGTGTGCAGGTTGCCGCGGTACCATCGCTGCTTGCCGTTGGAGGCCAGTGTCGACGTCGGTCCCGCCTGGGCCTCCGAGTTGGGCCCCGGCTTTCGGGAGAAGTCGAAGACCAACAGGAGACTGCAGATCGCAAGCGCGAAGAGGCCAGCAAAGGCCGATCGCACTGGAGTTCGCTTGGTCATCCATCGTGTCCTGTAGGCCGTTGGGACTCCAACACCGTGGTCAACCCCTGCCAAAATACCGCCTCAGGCCGGGATACAAAAGGTCGCGTCCGTCAACGCGGTTCGTCGGTGGGCTCTTGGTGGCCCGCCATGGTTAATCAACCTTGATTGCCCTCGCCCGGGACGACCACATGCGAGATTGACGCTCAATAGACGGACGTCCTATAAGTCGATGTAAGCAGGACTCAGGCTCCCGATCGCGCTTTCTGGAATCGCTTGCCGGCATGAACGGGCTGATTCGAGCATCGCTGAGAAATCCCTACGCGGTGATTGTCGCGATGCTGACGATCCTGGTCATTGGCGTCCTCTGCCTGTTGGCCCTCCCCGTCGACATTTTGCCAATCTTTCGCGCGCCGGCGGTGCGGGTGCTGACCTTCTACAGCGGCATGCCCGCTGTCTCTGTCGAGAAGGACATCACGAGCCGCCTCGAGCGCTGGACCGGCCAGGCCAATAACATGAGCCGGCAAGAGTCGCGGTCGATTATCGGCGCGAGCGTGATCCGCAATTATTTTCAAGGCGACGCCGATCCCAACGGCGCTTTGGGACAGGTCATGTCACTCGCGACCGGGGTCATCCCGGTTCTACCGCCGGGCACGCTTCCGCCCGTGGTCCTTCCATTCGACCCGACGGCGACCGTTCCCGCGTGCATCGTTGCACTCGATAGCAAGACGCAGAACGAAGCGACTCTGAACGATGTCGGCCGCTTCGAAGTGCGCAATATGGTCATGGCGATCCCAGGAGCTATTGCCCCGGTTGTCTTTGGTGGCAAGGTCCGGACGATTCTCGCGTACCTCGACCGCCAGAAGATGCAGT
>DASRXU010000326.1:0-1721 GCA_035687365.1 Planctomycetaceae bacterium
GCTGAGATTTTCGATGACCCAGACCTATTCGTGGTGATCGACTCTCGCACCTATGGCGAGCGCCGATATCGGGCGGCGCTTCGCGCGGCGTGATCCTGTTCGTTGCATATACGATGCGCGGCAGTGGTGTTTGCCGAATTATCAGCGCCACGAGGGCGAGCCGTCGTGAAAGAGCAGCTTATACGCTACAGACCGGGACGCGATCCCAAACCTGAAAGCCGGACCGATTGCGATCGGCTGAAGCGGATGTCTGATGAGGAAATCGAGCGGTCAGCCCTCGACGATCCAGACGCGCAACCCTTGTCGAATGACAAACTGGCCCGCGGCTTCCGGCCGAAAGCGTTGACTGCCTTGCGCAAGCGCCTAGGCCTTAGTCAGGCCGAGTTCGCAAGACAGTTCATGCTCAACCTGCGGACCCTGCAGGACTGGGAGCAGCGGCGCCGTAAACCTGAAGATATTGCCCGAACCTATCTGCGCGTGATCGAACGCAACCCCAATGCGGTCAAGGCGGCGTTGGAAGACTGAGCACAGGAAATCCAGCTTCCCAAATACTCAGAGGTTTCCCTGGACCACCGTCTTCAGATCGATATTTCGCATGTCATTTCGGCCCAGGCTTTTCAAACGCGAGCGCGCAACAGCGGGGGCGCTGGAACGTTGCCCCTCGCCCCAGCCCCCTCCACGCGAGCGGGGAGAGGGCGAAGTCGGCGATTACGGGAACAATTGTTCCCCGGTCTCGGCATCCTCGACGAAGATCGCGCTGACGGGGCAATTCTCCGCGGCCTCGAGGATCTTCTCGACAGTGTCGCCGGCGGGATCGACGGCTTCCGACTGGCGGTTCTCGTTGAGGCGAAACACCTTTGGGGCGATCGTCTCGCACATGGCATTCCCGACGCACACGTCGTGGTCTACCCGGACGCGCAGTTTGCGAGCCAAGGGCTGCCTCCTACTGCCAAGTGACCGGCAGGGATTTCAATGACCGGAACGTGATGCTGGGTTGATAGTCCAGCTCCTCCGACTGGAGCTGGAGGCCGGGGAATCGTTCTGCCAGAGCCTTGAAGACTTCCTGACCCTCGACACGAGCCAGGGTCGCCCCCAGGCAGTGGTGAACCCCATTTCCGAAAGCCACGTGCGGGTTCGGCTGCCGCGTGATATCGAATTTGTTGGGTTCGGCGAACACATTGGGATCGCGATTGGCGGAAGAGATGAACCAGCGGATGCGGTCGTTCTTTTCCATCACCTTGCCGCGCACCTCGATATCCTGCGAGGCGAGCCGCTGGATCGACTTGACCGGCGCATCATAGCGCAGGCATTCCTCGGTCGCCCATTTTGCCTGGCCGGCCGGATCTTTCTTGTACCGCGCCCATTGGTCGGGATGCTCGATGAAGGCCAAGGTGCCATTGCAGATCAGGTTGATCGTCGTCTCGTGGCCGGCCAATAGCAGCAGCGAGGTGTTGACCAGCACTTGATGCCGGGTGAAGACGCCCTTCTTTTCGCCGCTCGCCAGCACCGAGATGAAATCGTCGCCTGGCCTGACAATGCGCTCGTCGACGAGCGGCGAGACGTATTCGACCATCCCTTTCATGCCTTCGGTCAGGATCGGCATGCGATCGTATTCGCCGCGACCAATGTAGAGGAGCTTCTCGGCCAGTTGCCGGACATAGGGCCGGTCCTCGGCGGGTACGCCCATCATTTGCGCGATGACTAGCACCGGCAGCGGGGTC
>DASRXU010000327.1:0-60565 GCA_035687365.1 Planctomycetaceae bacterium
AACGCTCAAGACAAAACGTCCATCTCGGCCGGTTTTGGCAGGCTTGTCGCCCAGCGGTGCCATTTCTCCGACGTGGTCCCAGAACGCCTTTTGAGCCGTAGCGCCCGATCGCTCGATCGGCTTGCCGCTGTCATCGTAATAGGGGCCATTGGCGCGCCAGGTGTAGCTGACATCCACGGCGGCCACAGGCATTCCCCCTTCATCAACAACCCGCCCGCGAACCTCTCGGTCCTCGACAGCTATGGTCTGTAGCGGATCAGCGCTTCCGAACCCTGCCAGCAAGGTGAGGAGGACGAGAGTGCGGACGGCCATATCGTGAATCCCGGAATTGGAGTAGCTGAGTGACTTGCAGAGCCCAATGGGTGAGCGTGCCGACGAGCAGCAAGGGAGCGCGCAAGGATGGACGATACAAGGCCATCCGATTTGTCTAAAAAAACAGGCTCTACTTTCGACGGCGGCGATAGGCCGGCCGGAAGCGATTGCTGCTGAGCCCATCGGTTTCGTCGCTCATGCCGTCATTCTAGCGGCGGATCCGCTGTCTCTGGCCAGCGGCCCACCTCCCAAGCTCTTCGGACCAAAGTCGGACCGTTCCGGTCCCCTCGTCCGTGAAAGTGTCCGGACCTGGTAGTGAGCGCGTTTGAATCACGGTTTTTGCCGATTGGGGAGTTCAGAACTGGCAGTCAACGTGAGCGGAAATGGAACAGCACAGCGGCGACGATTGGCACCAACGCAATGGCCGCTATATCCCCCCATTTCACGTTGATGAGCCAGAGTCCCATTAGCACTACGAGAGCGGCAAATGGCAGGAGGCGGATGGCCATTGCCTTGCGCCATTCCCTGTCGTCCGGGCGCTCCGGCAGGGACGCTTCGGTCATTCGCCACTCGGTCCCGGTGTGTTCGTCGCTCATGCCGTCATCCCAGGGTGCTGCGGATTGTCAGGGGAGTGAACCGGCTTTCGGCGAGATCGGTAAATATCTCCGCAAGTCCAGCCGAGGGCCGCTCCGAATACGCCGCAAACCGGTCCGACAAAAAGCATCATCACCCAGGCGGCAAGCATTGGCAGTGCGCAATTCGGCCACTCCGGCAATGACGCTCGATAAGTGAGTTCGCTAACGAACATATAGACGCCGCACGCGACTGGAACCGTCGCACCTATCGCCAATCCGATGTTTGCTGGGTTCATGCCGTCATTCTAGCGGCGGATCCGCTGTCTCTGGCCAGCGGCCCACCTCCCAAGCTCTTCGGACCAAGTGGGACCGTTCCAGTCCCCTCGTCCGCGAAAGTGTCCGGACCTGGTAGTGGGGGCGCATCCTGGACGAAAGTTCGGGTTTGGCACGCGAGTTTAATGGTAGCCATGGACTCCCAAAGCAGTGAAGATCCCCTCAAGCGCGCGATCAACGATCGGCATGTGATCCAGCAGCCAAAAAATCGGCCGATAAAGGGTGCTCAGAGTTTCTTCGACAGGCGAATCGCCGGAGGAAATTCCAAGCCTGACCGACCAGCGGCAAACAAGGGCGACTGGGAAGTACCCGGCGAGGTAAATCGCGGGCGCTAGGCTTGTCCATTGCCACCACTCCCACGACCGTTTCTTCGGTTCGTCGCTCATGCCGTCACTCCGGGCTTAGAATCAGTCCCGCTGACCAATGCGGATCAATTGCTCAAGGGCAAAGCCGACGATGGCCCCAAATAGAGCCCCCTCCCATTGCACCTGTTCCATGAGCCGACCGATATCGTTGCTCGTCGTGTATCGAGGGAACAGAATCGCCGTGACCGGAAATAGCATGCCTATGAAGGCCCACAGGAGCATGAAGATCGTCATGCGAATCGGGTGGGACTTCCTTTTGTGGGGAGTTCTCGCTTCGCTCATGCCGTCACTTCAGCGTGGGGATGCGAATCTCTGAGGACGCGTGCCATGTGGTTTGGGACGCCAAATACACATATAGCGCGGCCAGCACGAAGGCGATCGTCGTCGCCACAATCAGGATTCGTCTCATACCGTCATCCTAGCGGCAGATCCGCCGTCTCTGGCCAGCAGCCCACCTCCCAAGCTCTTCGGACCAAGTCGGACCGTTCCGGTCCCCGAGTCCGCGAAAGTGTCCGGACCTGATAGTGGGGGCGCATCCTGTACCGGGACCGGGGTAGTGGCTGCGAGTTGTGTTGGTGAAATCTGGGCAGCTTCAGTGTTTCAGTAAACAGCAAAGCAGCCCGAACAAGGCGAAAAACCCCACTCCGTCCACGATCATTGCAGCGCCGCACTCCTGCATTGCCGTGTCCACCAGCACCACGTTTGCACCGCGATAGCGATTCCACAGATCGATGCCCCAACAACCAAGACCAGCGATCACCATGAGCAATGAAAACATTGCCGCAACCGTGCACAATGACTTGCAATTCATTTCCTGCTTGTATTGCGGCTTGTCGGCCATCGGAGTATCCGTGCTTGAATCATGGTTTTCGGCGTTTGGCATGCATCCGAGTCGTTGGGGCAATCTCGACATAACAAGCGAGCAAGGGACTCATGCCGTCATTTTAACGGCCGATTCGGCCGGCCTCACGACCGGTCCTGTTATCGAAAGTGTCCGGACCTGATTCAGCTTTCGTCGTAACTACTCCGCTCTCACGACTTAACTCGGGTCCACTTTCCTTCCTGAAGACGGGACCCGAGCTTCGACGAGTCCGGACCCGGATTTGGAGTGCCGGGGACAGATGCCGCCTCTCGCTATTTAGAGAGACGTTCCCACCCCGCCGGGAACGTCATTCTCACCAGAGCTGCCGTGGCTCTAGGCCCTGGAATTTGGACCTCCGGACGGGCGCACCACGATCGTGCTCCGGCACGAGGCGGATTCATTCATCGTACCATCGAGAGCCACGGCCACCGATACGGCGTTTCTACGCGTGTAGAAACAACGCGCATTTTATGAGTCCGCGGTTTTCGAGATTCTTGGGTTGGCCAAGGGCGACTCGCTTTCCCGCCCATGCGCTTTAGGCAGATCCCTAGAGCTGTGCATTCAGAGGAGTGATGGTCCCTACAATCGCAGCGTAGAGGAGCACGACGGACACGAACAAAAAAAAGGTTGGGGTAAAACAAAGAAATGAGAGCGACACGATGCCGCGGATATCTTGTCTCACCTGCATCCAAGTAGACCCCAACCGGATCCAGGACGGCGAACGGGGTTGGCTATTCACGGCGTCCATAAGAACCAGAACAACCGTTGCGAACACGAGCTGAAAGAGAACGACAAGGAAAATGCCGGGGTTGCGTGGGCCGATCACGAGATTGACCAAACCGGCGACCAGCGTGATGAAGGCCGCGAGACCATTGCCGACGAAGTAGGCCTTTCGCAGCCTTGGAAACGTCAAGGTCGCGCGTTCGTCGCTCATGCCATCATTCTAACGGCAAGCCACTGGCGCCGTGCGGCAGCCCCCAGCAGCACAGCTCTAAGGCACCAACACAATCTTGCCGGTGAGCCCACCCTTTTTGTTGACGGTGCTGTCTTCCTGCAAGCGGTGTGCGTCGGCGGCTTGTGCCAGCGGAAACGTTCGCCCGATCAGAGGCTTCCAACCGCCGCGGCGGTAGAGGGCGGCGATGGTCTTCGCTGCGGCTCGCTGGTCTTCGGGTGACGCATTGAACATCGCGAATCCGCTCAGCCGCAGATCCTTCGTATAAAACGGGCCGACGGGAAATTCGGGGCGGGCCGCTCGGCCGGACATCAACACGATTCGGCCGCGCGGCGCCATCATCGCCACGGTGCGATCGAGCGTCGGCTCGCGTTGCGTCTCGAACCAGACGTCGATCCCCGCCGGCCCCGCGAATTGGCGAATCTCGTCGTCGAGTGTGGGCGAATGGTAGTCGATTGCCAAGTCGGCTCCCCAACTCTCGCAGAGCTTCTTCTTTTCGGGCGAGCCGACGGTCGCGATCACTCGGGCGCCGGCAAACTTTCCCAACTGAACGACGGCCGCTCCCACGCCACCCGTCCCGCCGTTGACGAACAGCGTGTCGCCCGCCTTCAGAGCGGCGTTTTGAAACAGGCCCTCATGCGCGGTGATTCCAACGAGCGCGCCGGCTGCTGCTTCGGTGTCGGGTTGATCGCCGGGAGTTGGATAGAGCCAACGTTCATCGACGGCCGCGAGTTCCGCGAACGATCCCTGACGGCCGAACAGACCCTGGTTGCTGCCCCACACGCGATCGCCCGGCTTGAACGCGCGGACGTCGGCGCCACAGGAGACCACCGTGCCGGCCAGGTCGCAGCCCGGGATGTACGGAAACGTCAGTGGCATCGCGACCGCGCTGCTGCGGATGTACGTGTCGATCGGGTTGACGGCGACCGCGCCCACTCTGACGAGCACCTGAGTCGGCGCGGGCTTCGGGTCGGGAAGATCGCCGTATTCGATGACCTCAGGGGGGCCGGTGCGCGTAATGTAAGCCGCTTTCATTTCCCTGTCACCTGTTCCGAAGACGTCGCCGCGCGAGTGCGCCGCGCTGAGACAAACGCGAGAGTCGCGAGACAGATCCAAGCTGCCCCGCTTACGAACAGGCCCCAGTATACGACGCGCGGTTGATACGACCAGACCACGGTGTGCGTCCCCGCAGGAAGTGTGACACCGCGATAGATTCCCTCGATCAGTTGCGGTTCGGCCGCACCGCCATCGACCGTCACGTTCCAACCGGGATACATCAAATCAGTGAGGATCAGTCGGCCGCCGACGGGTGACCGTGCCTCGAGTGAGACACGCGTCGGCCGATTCTCGGTGACGCGCGCCTCCTGCCCTGCGGCCGACGATTCCCAGGCGACTCGCCCGCGGCTGCCTTGCAGCTCGTACAGATAGATCGGTTGAAGGCGAGCGGAAGCCGCGTTCAACAGCGGATCGATATCCTGCCAGACCAACCGCACGGGCCACTGGGAGCTATCGAGTTGCTCAAAAGAGAGCACGTGCGTCACGCCCGCGCGGCGCAGCCATGCGATCTGGTTGTGTACTGTTTCCGCTTTGACAGCGGGGCTCGCGTCGTCGGTCGTCCCGGTCGGCATCTTCAACGCGGGATCGAAATAGGCCGCCGGGGCGAACGTGAGATAAGGCGGAGTGATCGCCCCCCCTAGCACCGACGGCAAGTTCGCCACGGGTGAGAGGAGTCGCGCGGGTCCAGGCGACTTCGCCAGAAGCTGACGCACGGGACTGGTCTCGAGATAGAGAATTGGCGGATCGGCAACCAGATCGCTGTCGGCCACAATCCGGCTCACGAGCCAGAATTCGAGCGTCGGGGCGACGAGCGCGCACGCCGTGAAGCCCCAACGGCCGCAATCGAGGGCCAGTTTCTGCGTTGAGCCGCGCGACAAAAACCGACCGACCCACGCAAGAATCGCCGTCACCAAGCCCAACAGCAGCAGTCCGGAGACCAGCCCGTCAGTGATCGTGATGCCGCCGAGCACGAACGGGTTGGAGGTGCCGTTTAGGAGTGTCACATTTTCCGCTTCGCCGGTGAGCGTCAGCCCCGTGAACATCGCTCCGATGAACGCGAGCAGCGTGACCGCTTGAAGGGCCAACGAGTTTGTGCTCCGCAGCCAGTCGAGTCCTTTGCCCGCGAGCAGACCGATAGCCAGCGTTGTGATCAGTCCATAACGACCGGGAGCGGAAAAGAAACGGAAACCCGGCAAGTGTTCGCCGATCCACACCAAGCGTCCTGTGGTGTAGACGAGTGCCGCGAGTCCCAGCACGGCCCAAGCCAAACTCAGGCGATCGCGCTTCCGCAGCGCGATCAGAGTCCAGGCGAGCGCCAAGACCAAGGGCACGAGGCCGACGAACAGGTGGGCCTCGACGGGATTGGTCCGGCCTCCGAGTTCGGCAAGCGCCGCATCGAGGGCGGTCTGCCGAACGTTGCCGAGCCTGTACCAGTACCAGGGCAAGACCATCTGCGACAGATACCAAACGGGAATCGCTCCCGACCTGAGATTGTGATCAGGCCCCTGCTCCACGCGCTGACTGAGCCGCATGAGTTCCCACGTCGGCGCGAGCTGGACCGCAGCGAGCAACGCTGCACCCATGATGGCGACCAGCGAAAGTCCGCAAAGCATTTTGGCCCGCGAGCGACTTTCCGGCGGTAAGTCGCGATTGGCGAGGAACAGTCGGAGAGGAACGTAGGCGACGAGCGTTAAGACAGTCAGAAACGCGAGATTGAAATGGCCGGCCAGCAGTTGCAGGCACAGGACAACCGAGAGACCCACAGCAAACCGCGCGCGTCGCGTTGCCAGAAATCGTTCGCAACACCAAAGGGCCGCGGGGAACCACGCACCGGTCAGAATGGCCCATTCGAGTCCGCTGCGCGGTGGAAACCAACCGAACGTGTAGACCAGCGCCGCCAATCCGCTGCCCCAAGTCGCGAGGCCAATCGCGCGGGCATACATCCAAGTGAAAACGAAAGCCAGCACATAGTGCAGCAGAAAGTTCGCGTTATAAGCCGCGTTCACCGGAAGCAGCGAGTAGAGCACGAAGTTGGACGGATAGAAAACGCCCGTCTGACTTTCGCCCAGAATCGGATAGCCGAAACCTACCGAGTCGTTCCACAGCGGCAGCTCATGGTTTCGCAACAGCTCGGCATAGATGACTTTCTGCGGCAGGAAATAACGATACGTGTCACCGCCGACGAGACCGCCGCCAGTCGCAAGAGGCCACCAAAACAATAGCGTCAGGCCGATGGCCACGGTCGCGACCTTGAGTCCGCGGGCCATCATGAAAGGCGTGCCGGATCAAGAAACATCAATCGCTGCGGATGCCAATAGCGCACGTGCGCGAGGGCCGCCAGGAATAAGACCGTGCCCAAGCTGATGGCCAAGCCCCAATAGAAAGACCGCGGATGATACGACCAAACCACCGTGTGCGTGCCCGCCGGGACATCGACGCCGCGAAACATTCCGTCGACGGTTAATCCCTCGGCCGGCATCCCGTCGAGCGTGACCTGCCAGCCGGGATACATCAAGTCGGTCAGAATGAGTCGCCCGGCCGAAGTCGACTCAGTCTGGGCCGTGATGCGATTCGAGTGAAACTCAGTGATCTTCGCCGAGCGGTGAGCGTCGGGATGCTCCCAGGCGATTCGCCCCCGACTCCCTTGGAGTTCCGACAAAAAGAACGGTTCGTTGTATCGACCCATCGCCGCATTCAGCAGCGGGTCGAAGCCACTCCAAATCACGCCGGCGGGGTAGCCCAGGCGATCCGGCGGCTCGAAGCTCAGCACGTGAGTGACGCCGGCCTGACGCATCCAATCGACCTGCTGCTGACTGCTGATCGAGCTGCCGCTGGGCATGGTCAGCGCGGGATCGTTGTAAGCGGCGGGACCAAACGTGAGATACACGGGCGTGGCAGCCGCCTCGAGCACCGTTCCCAGGTTGGGATACGGTGCATAGACCCGCGCGGTTCCGCCCCGCTCCCCCAGAATCTTTCGCACGGGACTCTCTTGGAGATGATTGATCGGCGGATCGGCGACCATCACGCTGTAGGTGACCACACGGCTCACGAGCCAGAGATCGAGCGCGGTGACGGTCAGCGCGCAGACTGTGAACACCCTGCGAGCCAGTGTGGCCAATTGCTGCCGCTCCGGCGTTCGACTGAGGACTTGGCCCACCATGGCCAGCACCAACGCGACCAAACCGATCACCATCAGTCCCGCCACGAATTCGGACGAAATCGTGAACGAGCCCAGCGTGAAAAGACTGGCAGTCCCCGAACTCGACGCCAGATCCTCAGCCTGCGACGTGAGAGTTAGCGCCGTCCACAGGGCGGCGACGAATCCGATTAACAACGCAAGCGAAAGCCAGATAGAGCCGGTGCTCCGCAATCGGTCCAACGACTTGCCGGCGAGCACGGCGACTCCCAAAGTGGTGATCACGCCATAGCGCCCGGGGTCCTGAAAGAAATCGAAGCCGGGAATGTGCCGCGTCACTCCCAACAGCCAGCCGGGGGTATACAAAAGGAATACGATCGCCAGGGCCATCCAAATCAAGCTGACGGGATCGCGCATCCGAATCGCGGGAACAATCGCTGCGAGCGCCAGGATCAGGGGGATCAGCCCGAAATAGAGTTGGACCTCGACCTGGTTCGTCGGCGCGCCGAGTTCGGCTTCCGACGCCCGCAGTGCGGCGTCACGATCAGTCGCGACGGAGTACCAATACCAGGGGCGGACCGCTTGCGACCAATACCAAAATGGAATTGACCCCTGCTCGAGACGATGCTCGGCGCCCGGCGCGGCGCGCTGGCTGACCTGCTTCAATTCCCAGGTCGGGGCGAGCTGCGCGGCGGCGACACCGAAGGAACAGACGACGGCCGCGAGCGGCAAGAGCACCCGCCCGGCGCGAGAGCGCAGCGAGATTTGCGGCGAGCCCGCTTCGGTGAAGAATACCCGCAAACCGACATAGGGCCCCAGCGCGAGAATTGTCAAAAAGGCGAGGTTGAAATGGCCGGCGAGCAGCTGCAGCGAGAGGACGGTCGTCAAACCGATCAAATATCGTCCGCGCAGAGTCTGCAAAAACCGCTCGACACACCAGAACGCGGCCGGCATCCAGGCCCCCCCCACAATGGCCCATTCCCAACAGCAGCGCGGTGGAAACCAGGCGTAAACGAAGGCAATCGCCGTCAACCCCGACGACCACACGCTCAATCCAATCGCCCGCGAGTAGAGCCAGGTGAAAACGAACGCGAGGACGTAGTGCAGCAGATGGTTGGCGTTGTAGGCAGCATTAATACTGAGAAGCCGGTAAAAGATCGCATTCAATGGATAGAAAGCGCCCGTTTGACTCTCGCCGACAATCGGATATCCGTGTCCGGCTCGCTCATTCCACAGCGGCAACTCGGCCTGCCGCAGATGGTCCGCGTAGACCACCTTTTGGGGTAAGTAATAGCTATAGACATCACCGCCGATGAACCCGCCGCCGCGGAGCAAAGGCCACCAAAAGAAGGCCGCCAAGGCAATCGCCCCCAAGGACGCAACCAACCATGAAGATTGTTTCATGAATCTCTACGGTCCAACTTCCATCGAGTTGGTGTTAATTTAGTGCCTTGGTCGACACTGCTCTGCGCGCGCTTCGCATTCATACGAGGGAGGGGGCAGACCGATTTCGAGCCGCACTGAGTTAGATCCGCCGTCGTTCGGGTCGTCGTTTTCACTCGACGATTGCACCTAGGGAAGGCTGTCGTCTATCGTCGGGCAATCGAGGTCTCTCACTCATTGTGGGGATCGCTACTCCGTTCTGTGCAGCATAGCTCTCCACCTCGCGCACGTGAATCTGCGCATTCTCGAAGGCGGGGGGCGAGAGACGTCTTTTGTCCACCGAAGCGCCCTCTGACAGGCTCAGCCCGCGGTCGCACGATCGGATCGTCGCGGGCTCGTCCGTCCGAGGCGTCGAGACAGCGTTGGCTAAGGAGACTGTGACAAACAGACCGTTGCCAGCCAACCAAGGTGGGAGTTGGAGCACCGAATCCCTTTCAGAACATAAATGCTAAATTTTTGACATTTCACCGACGTCATGCTGGAGTATTGGCTCCTGGGACGAATTGGACCAGACGTCGGTTTTCCGAGAAATCCCGTTGGGCGTTTGGCGAATGACCACATACGGACGCTCGACCAAGCGATGCAGATAAGGGGCAAGGTCAAAGTCGGGCCAAGTCGATCATGATTCGAGTTTCGTCGCTTTCATCGAAAGGATCTGACATGTTTCGCAGGCCGAAGGGTTTCACCCTAATTGAACTGCTGGTCGTGATCGCGATCATCGCGACACTGATCGCCCTCCTCTTGCCGGCGGTGCAGGCGGCTCGAGAAGCCGCCCGCCGCAGCCAATGCCGGAACAACCTCAAGCAGATCGCGTTGGCCGCGCACAATTACCACGACGTGAACAACACGTTTCCCCCAGCGTTCGATTTGCTGTTGGCTTCCGCAGGAGTCGGCGGCACGGCTTTCCCCCTATTCTGCTGCGCCAATCCGTGCTGCGGCTACGACCATACGGACGGCAATGTTCATGTCTGGGCCGAACGCCTGCTCGAATTTATGGAGGCGACGAACGTTTACAACCGAATCTGCATGAACGCGCCGATCTTCTCGCCGGTCTGCCTGGCCAATCCGCCGTTCAGCGCGGGCACTTATACCTCTCTGAACTCGGGATCGTGCTGCGCGGGTTTGACGCGGGCGGCAGCCGCCCAGGTTCCGGCGTTCGTCTGTCCGTCTGCGCCCCGGAGCAATAACCCGTTCCAGGAGAGCGGCCTTGTGACGGAATTCACGGGTGGAGCGCTGCAACCCTACTGGGCGGGGGCCAACGATTACACGGCGATCAACTGCTACTGCTGCGGCCTGGCCCACGCTTATGACAGCCAAACGACTCCCTGCGATCCCCAAGGAAGCAAGTCGTTCTGCACTCCGATGGGGTGCAACCGACGCGCCGGCGTGCTCAACTGGTTGAGCATCCGTCACGGTTTCCGTCCGACCTCGATCGACATGATCACCGACGGCACGTCGACCACGATCTTCTGTGGAGAACTCGCCGGTCGTCCTGATCTTTGGCAGCGGGGTGTCAAGAAAATCGCGACCTGCCCCTGTCGAGGCGGAAACCTCGTGCCAGTAAACAGCAGCCCGTTTTTCCCCGCACCTCCGGCCAATGCGGGCGGATGCTGGGGTTGTCTCGACAACGCCTATAATCAGATGTATGGCTCGACGTTTTCGGGAGGCACCGCCCCGTCAATCGGAACGGCACCGGTCTGCTTCATCAACTGCACCAACCAGGCCAAGATGAATCTCTACGCGTTTCATCCCGGTTCGTGCGGACTGGCGATGTGCGATGGCTCGGCCCACATGATCAGCGAGAACATCGGCATCATTCCGTTCTGCCGCATGATTACGTTTAGCGGCCGTTCGCCCGTGACCGACAGTTCCTTCTAAAGTTCCCGGCGGGTTTCGCAATTCTCCAGTGGCCGCGCACTCGTGCGGCCACTGGAATTTTTTTGCCTCGATGGCCACGCCATCGGGGAACCATCGATCCGCGATCCTTCCTTGCCGTTTCGAACAGGCACCCGAAGGAGATGGAAACGGAATGCTCGAGAAAAGGTCGATTGTATGTTTCGGCAACTGGTGCTTAATCGAAAGGCACACTGGGCCTTGCTCGTCATCGTCGGCCTGAGCCCTGCAGGCTGCAATCGCCCCCAGAGTGAGAGCGAGGCGATCAAGAAGTCCCTCGAGGTTAATGGCCGGTCTGAGGAAACGGTCGCGAAATTCTCAGGCACAGTCTTAGTCGACGGCCAGCCGCCCGCCGTCGATCGGCGAAATCCGTTTTTTGTAATCGCCTACGATCCCAAGAACCCTCCGAAAGGCCGTCAAGCGCCTTTCACGGCCCGCTGTGACAAGGACGGCCACTTCCAATTCAACACCTACAGCACGGGCGACGGGTTGCCGGTCGGCTCCTACGTGGCCTTGTTTGTCCAGCCCACGGCCGAGGGCGGAGACGCTCTGAAGAATCTCTACAACGACCCGGACAAGAATGGCAAAGAGGAGCAGTTCCAAATCAAACTGACTTCGCCGGGCAAAACCAACTGGTCGTTCGAGCTAACCGTCGCAGGCAAAGAGGCCAACACCACGCCCGGAGAGCATGCCGTAATGGCGAGCCGGGGGAAGAAAAAGCGTGGCTGAACCGAACATGCCCACTCCACTCCCAAGCATCGCAAAATTGCAAGCGATTAATGAGTCACGCCATCCGGGCTGGGCACTGTGAGGTAACTCACCGATTGAGGGACAATTCTTGTTTAGCCGCCCCGATTCATGAAAAACTAACAGCATTTAGCCTAACGAACTGGGGTTTTTACTTTGCTTATTTGGTCAAGAATCGCCAGAATGGTTAGTGTTTGCACTCATGAACTCATGTTTGCGCAGACATGACCACTTGCGGGTCGTCAACGCGTGGGCGCGCGGTACGAACCTAACCATCTCCAATCTCCAATCTGGGAATTTCGATGCGGTTTCTCCGCAATCGCTTTGTTCCCTGCGGGTCGTCTGACGAAAAGTCGTTTTCTCTATTTATCGGGCTGTGAAAGGATCAAGAAATGAGTCTGAGGCGAAGAGGCTTTACCCTGATCGAGCTGTTGGTGGTGATCGCCATCATTGCGACGCTCATCGCTCTGCTGCTCCCGGCCGTCCAAGCGGCCCGCGAAGCGGCTCGGCGAAGCCAGTGCCGCAATAATCTGAAACAGATGGCGTTGGCCGCCCACAACTATCACGACGTGAACTTGATGTTCCCGCCGGCGCTGACCGTCATCCTGGGTCCAAAACTCGGACCTATTTTTTGCGGACCCTGTGGTCCTTATTTCCCCAACGACGATCCGAACCTGCACGTGTGGGGCGAGCGTCTGTTGCCCTTCCTGGAGGCAACAACGGTTTACAACAAGATCTGCATGACCGCGCCGATTTATTCGCCGATCACTGCCTCGCCGATCACCTGCGTCGCGGTTCAGTGCTACACGGCGAAGAACTCGACGACCTGCGCGGCCACCGCGAACTGCACGCCCGCGGCCAAGGTCATTCCCGCCTACAACTGCCCGTCGTCCCCGCGAACGCTTAATCCGTTCGTGAACATCGATTACCCGACTTGTATTCCGGGCATTTCTTGCATTTTCCCGCAGTACTATGCAGGTGCGAGCGATTACACGTCCGTCGGCAGTTATCGCGGGGGCCTGTGTTGCGCCTACAAATATCAGAACAACTGCAAGAATGAACTTTGTTGCGGCGGCGCTCTGAATGCGGGGAATCCGACGGCGGGAGTTTCGATCGAACAGATTACGGACGGGACTTCTACCACGATCTTCAACGCCGAATTGGCTGATCGCCCCGATGTTTGGCAACGCGGCGTCAAACTGACGAGTGCCCAGCTGTTCAACGGCTCGGGAAGTTGGCCCGCGTCCGGGCTACCGCAACGGAATTGGGGCGGATGCTGGAGCTGCATCATGAACGCGTACAATCCCATGAGCGGCTCGAACTTCGCGGGCAACGGACCCTCCACCAAGACGGCAGCCTGCATCATCAACTGCACGAACCAGATCGGGATGGGTCTGTACTCGTTCCATCCGGGAGCCGTCGGCATCTCGCTGTGCGATGGATCGGCTCGGATGATCAGCGAAAACCTCAGTCTCGTTGTTTTCGTCCGCTTGATCACCACGCATGGACACGGTCCTGTGACTGACTCCAGCTTCTAGCGCCGGGTCCATTTGGGCTTGAGAATCTGATTGGATCTTGCAGCGGGAGGTCGCCCTTGCGGCCTCCCGCTTTTGGTCCTGCGTGGCTAAACCCTCTCTGCAAATGGTCGACAGGCCGGGCCGCCGCGTTTCGAATTCCTGAATTGAGGTTCGCATGGTACGGATGACAGTTGGTCGGAATGGATCTTGTCGGTTGGCGGCAACAGCGATCGTGTTGGCTTTGTCGGCGTGGGGGTGTGGCGGAGGACGCGACTCCGCGGCTCAGGCGCTCGACCGGGCCCTGAAGGATTCGAACACTACAAAACTTACGGTTGCGAAATTCTCGGGCACCGTGACCGTGGACGGCCAGCCGCCGGGAATCAAAGTCATCGACAAGCATCGGCTTGTGATCATGCTCTATGACCCAAAGAATCCCCCCACCGATGGTCATCCCGTCCTATTCGCTGACTGCATGCCCGAGCCGAACGACGGCTTCTTCGAGTTCAGCAGCTACGAGCGCGGGGATGGAATTCCACCCGGCTCCTACATCGCTTTGTTTCTTGACCTCCCGACCAGTTGGGCGGGCGGTTACAAAGGCGCCGACTTGTTCAAGAACCGGTTCAACGACCCCGACCGAAACGAGAAAGAGCCGCAGTTCAAAGTCGAGTTGACCGCGCCCGGGCGGACGGATTGGCAGTTTAATCTCGTAACGCAGGACAACGCGCCGCCGCCGACTCCGGGCCCCAAGAGCATTTTGAAGCCGACGAGCAAGAAGTAGCGCACCACGGCGGGGCTTCTGGAATCAGAGCACTGCGGGAGCTCGACAAGCGCGACGTTGGCGATTTCACGCGAGGGTCCCGCTGCGCTTGGCCCGAAATCGTCCGTGGGATCGCGCGCGTCAAACCGATTCGATGCGGCCATCGCCAAACTGGCGCAGGCCCGGTCCGGCTGTTTCCGGCGCAGACGAGCGCACCTCGAGACGGACTCGGCTCGTGCCGACTAAGCCTTCGATGGTCACCGTCGACTGCTGCGCCGGATTGATGTCGCCCTGACCGTCAGGCCAGACGGTCCATTCCAGTTCGTCGATGCGAGCAAACTGTTCGAGCAAGTGTTTGAGATCGCAGTGAAAGTCGGGGCGGCGGGTTTGGCCGTCCGATTTTCCACCCACCATCTCGACGGTTCCCAGATAAAGCGAAACTGTCCAGCCCCCTTCGTGCGGCAGGCACTCATAGCCGACGCGCGCGACGCCGCTCAAGGGCTCGAAGCTGGCAGCTGCCTCCTCGACCAGGCTGTTGAGCCATTCCGGCTGATTCTTACGATTCGGCCGACGAGACCGATCGGTCTCGATCTGCGCCAAGAGATGCCTGGCGCCCAGGTGCGAGTGACTCATTGCGGCGAACTCCGAAGGGTGCTGGCGTACATCGTCGCGAACAAAAGCAGATATCGGAACTCATTCCGCAGTGGCCCAGCCGAAACCCGGTCGGCTGCATCATCGTACGGCCTGCGAGTATACGACGCGGCATCTGCCGACCCTGTCAGTTGCGTAGGGCGCAAACTGTTGGACGGAAAACGCCGCTTCGTCCTTGCGAGGCAGTCAGCCCGCTCGTAGCCATTCTTCCGCAGGCACTTGCTCGGAATCAAGGCCTCAAGGACGTTGCCCGGCACAATCGGCAAAACGTGCCGCACGAATCCGCTATGGTCGCTGCGTTCGGAACTTCGAAGCGGTGAGCGGGGCCGGCAGGGCAATCCTGCGCGCAAGTCGGCGTTACTTAACCACAAAATTCAGCAACCGACCTGGAACGAAGATGACCTTAACGACGGTCTTGCCCGACAGGTAACCCGCCACGCCGGTATCGTCGCGAGCCGCCTGTTCGATCGCAGCCTGATCGGCGTCGACCGGCACACGAATTTTGCCTCGGAGTTTGCCATTCACTTGAACCGGGATCTCGACTTCACTTTCCACGATCATCGATTCGTCGAAAGCCGGCCAGGCTTCAAAGGCCAAAGTCGACGGGTGCCCCAAAAGTTGCCACAACTCTTCGGCCAAATGGGGAGCGAGCGGGCTCAAGAGCAACACGAACGGCTCCAGCACCGATTTCGGACGCGGGTCGGCCTGCGAAAACTCGTTCGTAAACTCCATCAGCCGACTGATCGAGGTGTTGAACGACATCTTGTCGAGGTCGTCCGTGACTGCCTTGATCGTGCGATGCAGCAAACGCAATTGCTCTGGCGTCGCCGGAACATCGCGCACGGCCGAGCTGAGGCGGACGTCGTCGGCGCGATCGTCGGTGAACATCCGCCACACGCGGGCCAAAAACCGGCTGATTCCCTCGACGCCGCTCATGCTCCACGGCTTGGTGGCTTCCAGCGGCCCCATGAACATCTCGTACAACCGCAACGCGTCGGCCCCGTAGTCCGCCACCACGCTGTCGGGGTTGATCACGTTACCGCGTGCCTTCGACATCTTGTAGGTGCGTTGCAAAACCAGTCGTTGCTCGAGCCGGTGGCCGGCTGGTTCCTGCGCGTCGGCGACGCGCCGTACGTAGTCAGTCCCCTCCCGCTCCCATTCGGCCGGATTCATCTTGATGGAAACGATCGGCTCTTTGGTCTTCCCCCAGATTTCTTTGCCTTCCGCGTCGGTCGAGACTTCGTCGGCAGGCACGCTCTGACCGCTTGCCGTTTGGAACCGGGTCATCTCCGCTTCACCGAGAATCATTCCCTGGTTGACGAGTTTTTGGAACGGTTCCGGCGTGCTGACGTATCCACGGTCAAAGAGCACCTTGTGCCAGAACCGCGCGTACAACAAGTGCAAGACGGCGTGCTCGGCGCCGCCGACGTACAAGTCGACGGGCATCCAATACTTTTCTTTCTCGGGATCGACCAGCCGCGTGGCGTTTTTCGGGTCGATGAACCGCAAGTAATACCAGCACGAGCCGGCCCATTGCGGCATCGTATTGGTCTCGCGCGCAAGCCGAGTGCCGTCGGTATCCGTCTTGTAAAGCCATTCGGCCGGTGCCTTGGCGAGGGGCGGCTCGGGCTTGCCGGAGGGCTTGAAGTCCGACATCGCGGGAAGCGTGAGTGGCAACTCGCTCTCGGGCACGGTCCGCAACAACCCGGTCGGATTGCCTTGAGAATCGAGTTCGTGCCAGATCGGAAACGGCTCGCCCCAATAGTGCTGCCGGCTGAAGAGCCAGTCCCTCAAGCGGTAATTCACTGCCTCGCGCCCGAGGCCGCCGCGCGCAAGATCCGCGGTAATCGCCGGCTTGAACGCTGCCGTCGGCGTGCCGTCGTACGTTCCGGAATTGATCGCCGTCCCCAGCCCGACGAAGGGAGTGCTCGGGCGACCTTCGATCGTCGCGAGGAGGGCCGTCTCTTCGCGAGTCGGCTCGTAGCCGGCTGGCGGTTGCACCACGGGAACAATCGGCAACTCGAAGCGAACCGCAAATTCCCAGTCCCGCAAGTCGTGGGCCGGCACGGCCATGATTGCACCGGTGCCGTAGCTCGCCAACACGTAATCGGCGATCCAAATCGGAACCTGTTTTCCGTTGACCGGATTGATCGCAAACGCGCCCGTGAAGACGCCCGTCTTCTCCTTGGCAAGATCCGTACGATCCAGATCGCTCTTTCCGGCGGCCGTCCGTCGATACTTGTCGACGGCTTCTTTCTGCGCGGGCGTCGTCAACCGCTCGACGAAGGCGTGCTCGGGCGCCAACACCATGTACGTCGCGCCGAAGAGCGTATCCGGACGTGTGGTGTAGATTCGCAACACGTCGTCGCCCGGCTCGGCCGGAAATCCGGCGCCAGCCCGCTGCTGTTTCCACTCCGCCGCTGCGCGTTCAACGTTCGCCGTTCCCGGACGGCCGATGAAGAAATCGACCTCGGCCCCTTGGCTGCGGCCGATCCAGTTGCGCTGCAATGCCTTGATCGATTCGCTCCAATCGAGTTCATTGAGTCCCTCGAGCAGCCGATCGGCGTAGTCGGTGATGCGGAGCATCCATTGCCGCAAGCTGAGCCGCGTGACCGGATGGCCGCCCCGCTCGCTTTTGCCGTCGATCACCTCTTCGTTGGCCAACACGGTGCCGAGGGCCGCGCACCAGTTCACCGGCGCGAGCTGCTGATAGGCCAAGCGCTGCTTATCCTGGTAGCGACGGACGGCTTCGGCCCCCTGCGCGCGAATGGCCGGCGGAATGGGCAACTCAGCGATCGGCCGGCCGCGACCTTTGCGCGTGCGACCGTCGGCTGCGACCCAAGCGCATTCGCGATCGAACCACGTATCGAACAAGACGAGGAAGATCCACTGCGTCCAGCGAAAGTAGTCGGGATCGGTGGTGGAGAACTCCCGCGACCAATCGTAGCTAAAGCCGAGCATCTTAAGCTGTCGGCGAAACGTATCGATATTCTTGGCCGTGGTCTCGCGCGGATGCGTGCCCGTTTTGATCGCGTGCTGTTCAGCCGGCAAGCCGAACGCGTCCCAGCCCATCGGATGCAACACGTTTCGCCCGCGCAGCCGGTTGTAGCGGCAGACGATGTCGGTCGCCGTATAGCCTTCGGGGTGGCCGACGTGCAGACCGTCACCCGAGGGATACGGAAACATGTCCAAGACGTAGAGCTTTTTCCGTCCGGGGTCGGAATCTGCGGTCGCAAACGTCTGGTTTTCGTCCCAATAGCGCTGCCACTTGGGTTCGATGCGTTTAGGGTCGTAACGGGGCATTTTCGCCTTTCCGGCGCCGAAAATCTGGAGGAAACGAGATCGTAAGTGTATTGCCCGAACGAGTTAAATGCGACCGAAGTCAACTTGTCCGTCGTCGACGAAAATCTCCCAGCACTCGCGGTTTGGCCGGCGTATGAATTAGTGATTGTCCAGAAATGGATGACGGAAACGACTCCTCTGAAGAAGACGCGCCGGACCCCTTAGTCGGCGCGTCTTTTTTTTCGAAAGCGAGCCAAATTCTGGCCAATCCGAAGCGGGGGCCGTCGCGCAACTCGACGGGCGCCAACTGTCGCGAATCGAAAGACCGCGATCGATTTGCTAGACTCGCGCAGCTTGTGCGCTCTGACTTCCTCTCCGACTCGCACGTCTCCATGCCTGAGTCTTCCGACATCGCAACTTGCCTGGCGGCCGTCGATCGCGCCGTCGGCCAGCGCCAGATCTCTCCCGAAGCCGTGCGGAATCTCAAGGCCTGGCTCACGAAGCCGCCTTTCGAGAGCTATCGCCACACTCTGATCGAGCTGATTCAGCACGAGAAGTTCGCAGAATTGGACGGCCTGTTTTGGGAGGTGATTCCGTTCGGCACGGGGGGACGCCGTGGACGGATGGCTGCCGTGGGAACGGCGACAATCAACGCGCGGACGATCGCCGAGTCGGCTTTCGGGTTGGCCGCCTATTTACGCAAAGTCAAGAATGCGCCCGGAGGTCGGGCGGTCGTCGCCTACGACACGCGTCATCGGTCCCCAGAGTTCGCGCAGATCACGGCGACCACGCTGGCAGCCAGCGGCCTGAAAGTTTTCTTGTTCGACGCGCCGCGCGCGACCCCCGAGCTGTCGTTTGCCGTACGGCACCTGAACTGTGACGTCGGCGTGATGATTTCAGCGTCCCACAATCCGCCCAGCGACAACGGGTTCAAAGCCTATTGGTCGACCGGCGGACAAGTCCTCCCGCCACATGATCGTGGAATCGTTGCCTGCGTGGCCGAAGCGGGAGACATTCCCGAAGTCGAATTCGACGCGGCCGTCGCTCAAGGCTCGATCATACTCGTCGGGGACGAGATCGATCGTGAGTACATTTCCGCGGTCGTCGACCTCAGTCTCTCAGATGTGCGCGGGGCTCAGGCCGTGTTCACTCCATTGCACGGCGTGGGAGAAAGCTCGGTCTTTCGCGCGCTTTCGGTCGTCGGCTTTTCGCGCGTCGAAGTCTTCGAGCGACAACGGGCCCGCGATGGAAGCTTCCCGAACGTGCCGCTCAACTTGCCCAACCCGGAACTGCCCAGCGCGCTCGAGCCTGCCTGCGAGTACGCGGAAGCCTCATCCTCCGATCTCGTGCTCGCGACCGATCCCGATGCCGACCGGCTGGGAGTGGCGGTGCGTTCTGCCGACGGGCGTTGCCTCCCGCTGACCGGCAATCAAGTGGGCGTGCTGCTCTTGGACTATGTGCTTCGCAAACGATGCGCCGCCGGCCGGCTGTCGGCCGACGACTTCGTCTGCACGACGCTAGTGACCACTCCCCTGTTCCGAGCGGTGGGCGAAGCCGCCGGCGTGCGAGTGATCGACAACTTGCTGGTCGGTTTCAAATACATCGCAGGCACGATGGAAGAGCAAGGCGCCGACAAGTTCGTGTTCGGCGCGGAGGAATCGCTCGGTTACCTCGCGGGAGACTACTGCCGCGACAAGGACGCGTCGATCGCCGCTTTGTACGTGATGGAGCTGGCTTCCGAGTTGAAGTCCCAGGGTCGCACTTTGTGGGATGATCTCGACCGCCTTTATCTGCAGCACGGTTATTTTGCGGAGGGACAGCGATCCTTTGAACACACGGGTGCAGAGGGCCGATCGCGAATCGAGGCCCTGCTCAGCGAACTGAGAAACCGTCCGCCCGGCGAGTTAGCGGGCATTCGCCTGGCGCGCTTGAGGGACTATGGCGAACAGGTGGTCGTCTCGATCCCCGGCGGGGAAGTGTCCGGGTCCTTGCAGTCGGCCCTCGGAGATCTGCTGTTTCTCGACTCGAGCGACGGCCCATGCCAATTCTCGATTGCCCTCCGCCCTTCGGGGACTGAGCCGAAGGTCAAGTTTTACTTCTTCGCCCACGCGAGACTGGCCGAGGGCCTCTCTCTGGCAACCCTCAAAGCTCAGACCGACGCCCAGTTCCTCGAATTGCAAGAGGCGCTGTTGGCCTGGGTGCGTGACTGTGCCCCGTCCGCTCCCGCAGCCAATGCGAGCGCGACGCCGTGAGCAGCCGACGAATCGGCCTCTGGCTGATCGGCGCCTGGGGACGCATGGGCACAGCGGTGGCGGTCACTCTGGCCGGTTTGCAAAGTCGCACGATCGCGGCAAACGGACTAGTGACCGAGCAACCAGAGTTCGCTCGGCTGGACTTCGCAGACTGGACGAGCTTCGTGCTCGGCGGGCACGAGATTCGAAAAACCAGCGCCCTAGTCGAGGCTCGCAATCTCTTTACCGATTCAACGACTCTGACAGCCGAGCGATTGGCCGCTCTAGCGCCCGCGCTAGCCGACTGGGATCGCAATGTTCGCACGGGAACTTTGTTGAATTCCGGCCCCGAGATCGAGAGCCGCGCGAGTACGGCGACGCTGAAAACTCGCGAGGAGCGACCGCGGGCCGCCCTGCATCGGGTCACAGTCGACCTCGAAGAGTTTCAAAAGTCGACCGATTCGTCCCATATCATCGTCGTCAATATTGCCTCGGTCGAGCCGCCGATGCCGAACGAGGACGTGCTTTTGTGCGGTCAGCTACTCGACCTGCTGGAGAATTCTGTAACTTCACCAGTTTCGACCAGCGTGCTCTACGCGGTGGCTGCGTTACAAGCCGGCCACTCGTATTTGAATTGGACGCCGGCGAAAGGTTCGAGTTTCAGGGCTCTCGATGACCTAGCCATCGCAAAGGGCGCGCTCCATATGGGCCGAGAAGGACGCACCGACTTGGGCTCGCTTGGCTTGTTGTCTGCATCCGACGACGACGAGCAACTCCGCGCTGCGAAGGTTCTACTCGATGCCGCGCGGTTCTGCGAGCGAGAACATCGCCGTCGAACGTCGGGCTGGATGACGTTCTTGAGCTGCTTTTTTCAGCATCCCATCGGCGGCCGGCCCGACGACGTCGCTTCGCACAGAGCCCTCTTATACGATTGGGCCCGTCAGGTTTCGGCGGCGAACTGAACGCCGCTCATCTTAAACACCGTGCATGCGGCTCGGCCGACCCTGAGTCGCTGGCGCACACCGTTTCGAAGGAACGACGTACGTCTTTTCCGACTCGCCTCCGCGCTTACCTTCAACTCATGCGTTTCCCAGCCGTCTTTACGGCACTGGCCGATATTTTTTTGGGATTTCTGCTCACGCATGAGAATCTCGCGCCGGTTGGAAATCTCGTCGCCCTGTTGGGCGCGTCGAGCGGACTGTACCTCGCGGGAATGATCTTCAACGATTGGTTCGACCGCGACCTCGATGCGCGGGAACGACCAGGCCGACCGATCCCTTCGGGGCGAATCACCCCCCGCGTTGCAGTCGGTCTCGCGAGCGCGCTGATGATTCTGGGAGCGGCGTGCGCTGTGGGCGTCAGCCGACAGGCCGTCGAGATTTCGCTGATGCTCGTTGGGCTGATTTTGGCGTACGACGGATTTCTCAAACAAACACCAGTCGGCCCGATTGCGATGGGAGGCTGCCGCTTTCTGAATGTCATGCTGGGGGCGAGCGCGGGCATCGGTCCAACCTGGGCCAGTCCGCAACTCGTGGTGGCACTCGCCATGGGTGTCTACGTGGCTGGCGTAACGTGGTTCGCCCGGCAAGAAGCTCAGCAGAGTTCGCGAACTCAACTTGCCGCGGCTGCCACGATCGTCCACGTGGGACTTGTTGGATTGGCGGCGATCATGCTCAGCTTGCCCAGTTCCGCAGCAATTGCCCGTTGGCTGGCGTTGGCGTCACTCGCGCTGGTGGCGATCTGGATCGACGTGCGTCTATTTGCGGCGATCCGCGATCCCACGCCGCGGAATGTGCAATCGAGCGTGAAGCGAATGCTGCTTGCCATCGTGCTGCTCGACGCAACACTGGTCTACTGGGCGACGGGCAACCCTGTGCTGGCCCTCGGCGTCGCGGCACTGCTGATCCCGGCAGCCACACTCGGGCGCTGGATCTTTATCACTTAAAACGGAGGCTGGAAGCCCATCACCTGGAACCGGGCGAGTTCCAGCGGGGACGTGATCTTCACCGCTTGGATCGCGTGGTAGGCCAACAGGACCTTGCGAGCGCCGTAGGTGTCGGGCTTATCGCGTTCGACGATTATCACGCCGCCAGAGATCATGAAGCCGACAAACGGGACATGCTCGTTGAACGTCGTGACCAGGAAGCCCTCGCGGGGAATCGATTCCGGCCAGTTCTCGAACAACGATCTCCAACACTCGGCGGTGTCCATTCCGGTCGATCCTTCTTGACACGCTCTTTTCGCAAACCGGGCGCGGGCCGGTGGCGATCCGACCAAACTCCAAAGTGACCCCAGGGGGATTTGAACCCCCGTTATCGGATCGAAAATCCGATGTCCTAGACCTGGCTAGACGATGGGGCCGACGAGCGCCCCAAATTTAAGGACTGGGGCCTGTTTGTCAACCAGCGAGAAGGACTCGACAATCGACTCGAGCAGGAAACCTGCCGACAGCGACGACCAGCACCGCCCATTCGTCACGGCCGTTCAGTCCAAGTGCCAACCGACGGGCAAACTTGGTGTCACGCAAAATGCAGTGGTGCCCATGTAAAATGCAAAGCGGCTAAGCATCCGGTTGCTTAGCCCGCTAACCGATTTCAGGTTGGGCTTCCGGTGACGCCCTGAGTGTTGAAGTCAGCCCTCGGCGCTCGCCACTTTCGGGGGGTCTTGCTCGCCCGAGTTATGTTCGGCGTGAATGGCGTCATGCACTTCGCTGCGATGAATGGGAATTTCTTTGGGAGCCTCAATCCCCAATCGCACCTTGTCACCGCGAATCTCGACGATCGTGATCACGATGTTCTCGTCGATCACGATGCTCTCATTTTTCTTGCGCGACAGAACCAGCATGGCACACAGCTCTCCCCAGGTGTTGCCGGTGTCTGCCGCGAGGCACCCGCCTCGCGCGAAAGACGACGTCACCGCCAATCCTGCCGCTGTGAACGTGTTCGGCGAGCCTCTGACCCCACGCGTCTATGCGCTCACTCGCGGTACAGAGATTCTACGCCGCCGCGCGCAGCAAAATCAAGCAAATGAATGCGATAAGGGGCTTGCGGCACAATGACTTTCGTCATGAACCCTGGGCAAAACCCGCTCAAAGCCGTGCTGACTCCTCTTGTGTAACTCCTTGCTCTAAATAGGTTTGTGCGACGGCAAATCCGACCCGACTTACATGACAATCCTGCAATCCGATGGTCGTTGCGAGGCCAGCGCGCACCCACTCATCCCACTCATCCCACTTGGTCAGTTGACCGATGGAGAGTTTTTGAGGTTTGCTGGTGCGTGGGGCGCAGCCAGAAGCGCGTCGGAAGAATGCGTGCTTGGCGGTGAAAGCTAGAGCAAACCGCATCCCAAGTGGGACCCGATTCCTCCAGCCTGATCAACCCGGGCTCGCCACCGACGGGACCGCGCGCCAACTCGACACTCGGTCTGGCAGATCAGTGATCGCCGTCGAGAGTGCTTCCCCGCGTTGAGGCCCGAATCGACAACTACTTAACCATGTCCTTCAAGGACTTCAGCGGGCGAATCCGGACGACGTTGCGGGCGGGCTTCGCCTTGAACATCATCTCCTGACCGGTGAACGGATTCGTGCCCTTGCGCGGCTTGGTGGCAGGCTTGTGTTGCACGGTGATCTTCATGAGCCCGGGAACGGCGAAGACGCCAGGACCCTTCTTGCCCACGTTCTTGCTGATCAGTCCGGAAAGCCCGTCGAGGACGCTGGCAACCTGCTTTCGCGTCAAGCCACTCTCCTGGGCCAGCGTGTTGAGAACCTCGCTCTTCGACATCGGCTTTGCACCGCTCTTCGTTGCCATCGTGCACTCCTGCCATTTTGAAAGTCGACGGAACGCCGAACCCTTGCGAGCGCTCCACAAAAGTTTCGCGTAGTAAACTCTCGTGGAAAACAGTTGTCAACCAAGGGGCGCACGCTTTTCCCCTATTTTTTCAGGTTTTTTCGCATCGACGGTCGATTCCCGCCCTCATTGTCCTGTTCGACGGCGCCAGCGACGCACCGATTGGACGCGTTTTGCGCGCGGTGAACCGACGCCGTTTTGCGCCGCCGCGGTCCTGGTCGGACACATCCTCGAGCGCGCGGCACCAGGACACACTCGTGCTCGGCGAAATCGCCCGAGCCGAGGAATCTGCTAAGTATTTGCGTCGTCAGGGAGTTTTGGTTATCCATTAGGGGAAGGACGATCGTTTCGAAGACGTCTTCTCGGGGGCGTTCTGCGGGGTCGACGGCATGATACTTGATGAAGCCGGTCGGCTGACTCCGTTGGCAACGATCGCCAATTTCATTCTCGTCGTCGAGGATGACGAGGACGAAGCCGCGTTCATCAAAGAACTGCTGGAAAAGCACAAATACCGCGTGACCGTCGCCCGCGACGGCGGACAGGCCCAAGCCACGTTCGTCATGCGGAAGCCCGACTTCGTCATCTTGGACCTGATTCTGCCTGGCGAAAGCGGCTTCGAGGTTTGCCAGAGGATGAAGCATGCCAACTCGACGGTCCCCGTGCTGGTGTTGACGGCGGTCGACATGCCCGAAGCGCGCGTCTTGGCCGAGCGCGTGGGAAGCGACGGCTACCTGACCAAGCCGTTCGACCCTGACGAGTTGCTCCGCCAAATCCAAGGCATCGCGCTACGGAATTGGGAAAAGACCCACAACGATCAGGGGAAAGACGAAAAACGAATCCGCTTTTCGTGCCGGTGCGGAAAACGATTCAAAGTCAGTCCGATGCACCGCGGAAAAACCTTGAGCTGTCCCGAGTGCGGCGAGCCGGTGACCGTCCCGCATCGTGTATGACTCTGCCGGCCGGGTCCTGGCCGGGCAAAGGATTGCAAGTGCCGGAATGAGGAGAGGTGCCGAACGATGATCGAATTGATCGTGCAATCGGGAAAACAACAGGGCAAGCACCTGCGCCTTCCCGACGAGGGAGAAGTGCTGATCGGCCGGGACGAAAGTTGCCAGATTCGGCTGGCCTCCAGCGAAGTGAGCCGCCACCACTGCGTGCTCAAGCCGACTCCCGAGGGAATCGTCGCCCGCGACCTGGATAGCCGCAACGGCACCTATCTGAACGAAGCCCTGATGGAGGACGAGACCCTGCTCAAGCCGGGCGATATCCTCCGCGTCGGTCCGATCATGCTGCAAGTGCCCGGAGCGCCCGCGGCGAACCTTCGTGCCTCCGACAATGAGATCGCCGAATGGCTTTCGCAGGAAGGAATCGGCAGCAGCGAGGGAGGCGAGTCGGCTCCGGGCGACACGACGATCATTCCGCGACCCGCCGCACTCGATAACACTCCGCTTCCGGTTCCTTCAGCGCCGCGCGAGACTTCTGCTCCTCGCCAGTTCCGCTCGGTGGCCGACGAGGCGGCCGACATCATCCGTCGCCACTGGGAGATGGTGAAAGCCCAGCGAGATCAGGGCTAAATCACCTGCGGTGAGTATTCGTGCGCATCATTGCCGGAGAATTTCGTCGCCGTAAGCTGCTCGCCAGTCCCGGCCTCACGACGCGACCGATCACCGATCGCGTGAAAGAAACTCTGTTTGAGCGACTGGGAGACGACCTCGTCGGCCTGAAGGTCGCGGACGTCTTTGCCGGCACCGGCTCGCTCGGCCTGGAAGCGCTCAGCCGCGGGGCGAAGAGCGCGGTCTTCATCGAGTCGGATCGACGGGCCTTCGACTTGTTGCGGCAGAACGTCGTGACCCTGGGCGTCGAAGATCGCACGCTTTGCTGGCGGACCGACGCCCTGCGCTCATCGTACCGTCCCAAGGGGGTCGAGGCGTTCGTGCCGTTCGACATCGTGTTTTTCGATCCGCCCTACCGCCTGACGACGGAACTCGGGCCGGATACGCCGATGTTTCACGCGCTTTTGCGATTGGCCCGAGACGCGGTGACGGAACCGGGCGCGCTTTTGTATTTTCGCGCGCCGGAAGACACTCAGCCTCGCTTGCCCGACATCTGGACGCCCGAGGAAAGCCACTCGATCTCGACGATGGAGATCCACGTCTACCGCAAGAGCGGCGCGCAACAGAGCCCGGACGTACCCAGCGACGAGTAGCCGCGCCGATCAGGCGGCCGCGGCGACCGCCTCGATCTGACCTTCGCTCAAGCGGACGATGCGATGGGCCTGTTGGGCAATTGCGTCGTCGTGGGTGACCATCAAAATCGTCAGCTGTTCTCGCTCGTTCAGGCTGGCGAGCAGTTCGGTAATCTCTTGGCCCGTGCGGGCGTCGAGATTTCCGGTCGGCTCGTCGGCCAGCAGGATTTCCGGCCGAGCGACCAGCGCCCGTGCGATAGCCGCGCGCTGCATTTCGCCGCCCGACATTTCTGACGGCCTGTGCTTCAACCGATGGTCGAGGCCGACCAGGTGCAGGATCTCGGAGGCCCGGTCGCGGAATTCACGCCGCCGTTTCCAAAATTCCCACGCAGAGTAGCGGATCATCAGCGGAGCCAGCACGTTCTCGAGCAGGCTCAACTCGGGCAACAAGTGATAGAACTGGAAGATGAAGCCGAAGACGCGATTTCGCAGCTGGTCGCGCGTTCGCACCGGCAGATCGTCCATCCGCTGACCTTCGAGCAGCACTTCACCGATATCGGGGCAGTCGAGCAGTCCGAGCAGATGCAACAGCGTGCTCTTGCCCGAACCCGATTGGCCGATGATCGACAGAAACTCGCCCCGCCGCACATTGATGTTCACGCCACGAAGCACGGCCACCTTGTGCTGTCCCTTACGGTAGGCCTTTTCCACGGCGACCGCAGAAATGTGCGGGCCCGAGGCGTGACCCCCCTCGGCAGGCAGCCAGCGGGACTGCGTCGCGATCGAGGCCGAACTCGTGCGCTGGGTCGTGAATGACACCGCCGGTCCGTGTGTCGAACCGATTTCCGCCATCGTCTTCGTCATGAGTTCCCTTTCTGGAGGCGTCATTCGTACCGCAGCGCTTCGACGGGGCGCAAGCGGGCCGCTCGACGGGCCGGCAGCACGCTGGCCATAACGGCGATCGCAATCGCTCCACACGTCACCCAAAACACCATTCCCGACTGGACGAGTGTCGGAATCTCGGGGAAGTAATAAATCTTGTCGTCAAAAACCTTCCGGCCTGTGACCGCCGTGATCAGTGCTTCCAGCTCATTGATGTAGCGGACGAAGAAGAGTCCCAGCAGCACGCCCACGCCGCTGCCGACAACTCCCAGCGCCAAGCCATAGGACAAAAAGATGCTCATCACGCCGCTCGAGCTGGCGCCGAGCGATTTCAAAATGCCGATGTCGCGCGTCTTCTCGACCACGATCATGTAGAAGATCGCCAGAATGCCGAACCCGGCCACAGCGATGATCAGGAACAAGAGCACGTTCAAAATGCCCGTCTCGATTTCGACGGCCGCCAACAGCGGGCCCTGCTTTTGCTCCCAAGTTTTGATCGTGTAAATGCCGGGCGAAAAGACGGCCTGCAGGCGCTCGATGACCTCCGGGGCGTCCCGAAAATCTTTGAGTTTGATTTGGATCGAGGTGATGCCCCGGCGATCGGGATCTTCGGGATGCACAGGGTCGACCATGCTCCGCACTTTTTGCAGCTCTTCGAGGTTGCAAAAAACGAGGTTGGAATCGTACTCGCTCATTCCGCACTTAAAGACGTCGACCACGGTGGCGACGAAATCTTGCCGGGTGGGCGGCCGCCCGGCACTGACCGTGCTGATCGTCACGTCCTCGCCGGGGCGCACCATTTCGATCATCCGCCGCTCCCCCGTTTTTGGATCTTCATACGGGAAGCGGATCAGGCCGGCTCCGATGTAGATTCGCGGGGCCTGCGGATCGTCTTCATTGACGGGCGGCCGCTTGGCAACTGGTATGGAAGTTTCCTGGTTCTCTTCGAAGGGGTTTTTGGCCGCCGCGCTAGCCGCCTTGGGTGCCTGCGATTTGGTGGCGGACGCGTTGAGCGTTGGGGAAATCGCAGGCCGCGTTTGCGTCGGCGCTTTCAACAGCGCAGGCGGCGTGGGAGCGTTGGCGGCAGCCGGTTTGCTCGTCTCCGTATGATTGACCGAAGAGACTCGCGGGTGGAATTCGTCGCCTTCGCCGCTCGCCTCGTGGGGGCTGTCGAGCCGGTCCTCGATCCACTTTCGACGTTGGTTTGCCTCGTGCCGCCAGGCCTTCGCTTGGGCGGTCAGGTTCCACGTCGGCGGCTCGTCGAGTGAACGTAACGGATCGCGGATGACTCTTTTGCCGTCCTTGAGCGTCTGATAGCTTTCGAGATATTGCACGAGCGGGCCGACTTTGGCCTTCTCGTCGGGTTGAATGCCGATCAGCGTAATGGGCCGCGTCGTAAATTGGCCGCCGAAGTTGAAGGTCACCAGGCCCCAGACTTCGACCGTGGCCGTCATGCCGGCGATCTTGTCGCCGACGACTTTGCGAGCCATGTCGAAGTGCTGGCGGGCATTCTCCTGGCCATCGAGAGAGTTGGTCTCGATCACAATGTCCGACAGCAGGCCTTGGATACGGCCGCGCATCTCGGACGTGAAACCCTTCATGACGCTGTTGACGACGATCATCGTCGCCACGCCCAGCATCACGCTGACAATCGACGCCATCGCGATGTAGCGCGTGCGCAGATACCGCAGAGAGAGAAAGGCCTTGTACATTCGCCAATCCTTTGGCTTCGTAAGGGTCAAATCCGTTTTGTCGGGTGGCTGGGGTCGAACGCAGTTCGCCCCCAGTCGCTAAGCCTGTGGGGGCAAATCGAAGCGATTCGCCCCGGCCACCCCTCGTACTCGGTCGTCATGTCTCCGGGCGCAACAGCGGGAAGAAGATCACGTCGCGAATGCTGTAACTGTCGGTCAACAACATCACCAGCCGGTCGATGCCCAGCCCCATGCCTCCGGCCGGCGGCATGCCGACCTTGAGGGCGCGAATGAAATCGTGATCCATCCTCGCCATCGAGTCTTCCGGCGGCAAGCCGGCGAGCTGGGTACTGAAGAGCTGTTCCTGCAACCGCGGATCGTTGAGTTCGGTGTAAGCGTTGGCCAGTTCCATCCCCCGCACATACAGCTCGAACCGCTCCGCGATGTTCGGATCGTTGGCCTTGCGCTTGGTCAGTGGGCAGAGCGAGGCCGGATAATCGAGCACGAAGACCGGCCCTTCCAAGTGGGGCTCGACCAGCATCTCGAACACCTCTTGGATGACGACGTCGGGATGCACGCCCTTCGTCTCGATCCCGTGCTTTTGGGCGACAGTGGCAACCGCTGCCGCATCGCGCATGGCGCAACCGGCATATTGCTCAAACAGCTCGGCATATTTCTTCCGTGGCCAAGGCGACGAGAAATTGACGTCCAAGCCGCGCCATTGAATCGTCTGCGTGTCGCTGATCGCGCTCACGGCATTGACGACGATGGCTTCTGTGATGTCCATCATCGTTTCGTAATTGCCGTAGGCCTGGTACAGCTCGAGCATCGTGAATTCGGGATTGTGCGTCGCGTCGATGCCTTCGTTGCGAAAGACGCGGCCGATCTCGAACACCCGCTCGATGCCACCCACCATCAAGCGCTTGAGGTACAGCTCAAGCGAAATCCGCAAGAAGAGTGGGATGTCGAGCGCATTGTGGTGCGTGACGAAGGGTCGGGCCGCCGCCCCGCCGGCGATCGATTGCAGCACGGGCGTTTCAACCTCGAGAAAGTTGTGCGCCCGTAGCGTGTCGCGGATCGATTCGAGGATCTTCGTCCGCTTCAGCATCCGGGCGACAACGCCCTCGCTGTAGATCAGATCGATGTACCGCTGTCGCAGCAGCATCTCGGTGTCGCGAGCCCCGTGAAATTTCTCCGGCGGCTGGGCCAACGACTTGCACAGCATCGTCAGTTCTTTGACGAACACCGTGACCTCGCCCGTGTTCGTCAGGCGCAAGGTTCCGTCGACGCCGATGAGATCCCCCAAGTCGAGATTCTCGATCAGCTTCCACTGCTCTTCTGAAACATCGGCCTTGGACACCATCAACTGAATGCGGCCCGTGGCGTCCTGCAGATGATAGAACTTGAGCTTGCCCTTATTGTTGCGGAGCATGATCCGCCCGGCGACGCGGACCAATTCCCCCGTCACGGCCGCTTCGGTCGGAGCCTTGGCGCGACCGGCGGCAATCGGGATGTGTTCGTCGAACCGATGGCCCCACGGATCGAGTCCCAGCGCCTCGATGTTCTCGAGCTTTTTCAGGCGTTCTTGCTCGAATCGGTCCGGCTTGGACGGATCCGGGCCACTGGGGGGCGCGTCGCTCATGCGGGGTCGGGCTGGCTCGCGTTCGGCAGATAAAGAGAGACTGTCAGCGTGGTCCATAGGGTCCCGGGTCGAATTTGGGACCGAATCATGTTGGAAAGCGGATTTGGGGTCAATGGGAAACCGGGAGAACCTCGCGGAAGGTGGGTCGGCGGTTCGGAAAGGCCGGCGGCCTTCAAGTCACCGCCGCTCCCCGCAATTTGAGTTCGAGCTGGGACACGAGCGAAAACAGCAACTCGAGGGATGCCTCGGCCTCTTGCTCCGACATCGTGAGCGGCGGAGCCACGCGCAGCACGCAGCCGGCGAGCGGCCCCAGGAAATGGATGCCGTCTCCTCCCGGCCGTCCCAAGTAGCACGTTTCGACGACGCGGATGGCGACTTCGTTGGCCGACAGCTCGGCCATCGGGCCGCACTCGATTCCGAACACCATCCCCTCGCCGCGAATCTTGGTAACGACCGACGTATCCTGCAGTCGCGTCAGGCCTCGGAAAAAGATCTCGGAGATGCGTTGGGCGTGTTCCAGCACGTCGGTCGTTTCAAACTCGTCGAGCGTCGCCAACACGGCCGCGCACGAAACTGGATTCGCGCTCCACGTGTCGGACGCCTCGCCGTAGTTCAGGCACGCCATCACATCGCCCCGCCCGACTGCCGCACTGACCGGGATGCCGTTGCCCAATCCCTTGCCCAAACAGATGAAATCGGGCTCGAGGCCGTAGCGTTCGAAAGCGTATAGCGGACCCGTGCGTCCGAAGTTCGCTTGCACCTCATCAAGGATGAACAAGATGTGGTGCTTGCGGCAGAACGTTTGCAGCAGCTGCATGTAGGCGGCCGGCGGATGATAGCTTCCTCCGCCGCCTAGATACGGTTCAGTGATCAGACAACCGATTCGCGGACCGAGCTCGTTCCAAAGCGATTCCAGCTCCGAGGCATACGAGGCCGGCTCGAATGTGTCGTCGTACTTCGAGACGTCGTCGACTTCGGCCATCGGAAAGCTGATGAAGCGAACCCGCGGATCGCGGTCGTGATCGGATTCCGTTCCGGTGACCGCTCCAGCGAGACCCTTCTTTCCGTGGAAGCCGTGACGCGTCGCCAGGATCACGTCGCGTTTTTCGTCGCGATGCAGACAGGCCCACAACGCCTTTTGGATGGCTTCGGAGCCGGAGGCCGACCACATCACCGTGTTGAGACGTCGTCCGCCCGGCCGCGACTGGACGCTTTGGATCAGTCTCTCGACGGCATCGGCTTCAATCGGCGTGATGGCGTTGTAGGCGTTCATCGGTGCGGCCGATACGTAGCCGTCGCCTTCGGACGCGGTCGACGCATCCCAGCCGAGATAGTCAAAGAATCGCTTGAGCCAACGCTTGGGGTTGTGCCCCAAGTTCGTCACCAAGACGCCCGAGCTGAAGTCGTAGAGCCGTCGGCCCTCGGGTGTCCAGTGGAAGCAACCCGCGCTCTTGGCGAACACGGCTTGGCTGGGGGTGTAGGTCCGCTGGGCGATCGGCTCCAGCGAGCTGATGCTGCGTCGCACTGCGTTCGAGAAGTCTTCGTCGTCGAATTCGATGGGTGTATTCATAGAGGGAATCACCCGCCAACTCACGTTGGCGGCTCGCCGAGGACGTTAGACAGGATCGCGGTAGAGGACGGTAGGTTCCGCAGAACCCGGACGATAGAGCACAAGGCCACTCTGAGAATCGTTGACACGCACCACGCAGTCCGGTTCGCCTTGTGCCTGTCGTTCGAGAATCGCTTCGAGCGCTTGCACGGCGGCGACCGTTTGACGATCGGCACTCAAGTCGTTGTAACCCAGCCGGCAGATTTCTTCCAACCGAGCCGGGCGATCGGCGGCGCTTCCCCCAAACTCGACGTACGCCAACTCACGAACGAATCGCTCGATGACCTCAATTCCATAGCCCCGCTGGCTGCGGGCACCCCAGGGTTCGACGAACGAGCCGTTGTAGTGGTTGTTCATCGTCTCCTTGATCGTCAGCGGCGTTTTTCCCTCCACCGTGCACTCGACGCCCCGCTTGCGGGAATGGCCGTTCCAGACGCCGTTGTCGAAGCGGAACTGTACTTCCTGTTCGACGTAGCCGGGGAAATTGTCCGGCGTGACCCACGAAGTGTGGATATCGAAGGCCGCCTCGCGACCTGATTCATATTCGTAGATCAGCCGCAGTTGGCAGCTGTCCCACGTTGGCCCATCCTTCGGCCCGACCAGGCCGCGCTGGCCACTGGCGAGCACCGTCTTCAGCCGGCCCGGGAAGGTGAAATCGATCAACTTAATATAGTGGACGGCGACATACGTTCCCGGATTGCGGCCACGAATCCACTCGGCGAACTGCGAGCCGGAGATTGCTTTCGGCTCCAACAGCGAGCAATAGCCGTTGTTGACGTGCGTCAAAATGCCGTCGTGCACTAGTGTCCGCAGTTTTTTGTGATCCGGGTCAAGCAACTTGTGATAGACAACCTTGGCGAGCACTTTTTTCCGCCGGGCGATCGCCAGCAATTCATCAAGTTGGCCCAGCGACAGGACCGACGGCTTCTCAACTAACAGATGGACGCCCGCCTCGAGGATCTGCTTGGCAGCCTCGAAGTGGCGATCATCGGGCGTTGCCACGCAGGCGAAGTTCACTTGCTCGGCGAGCAGCGACTTGACCGCATCCGGCCCGGACAAGTTTTTGATACTCGCACCGTGGGCTCCTGCTCCGCGTAAATACGACTCGGCCCGTTTGCCGGTTCTCGAAGCCATCGCCACGAGCGGCACATCCACGGTGCCAAATGTCCGGTCATACAGCCCGTTCGCCCGAACCTGCTCGAAGAATGGGCGATAGGTTTCGTCGAAAATCATCCCCATGCCAACCATGCCGCCGCGCAACTGACGTGGAGCGTCTGCGGATCGAGGAGTCGGCGAAGGCGTGGGGGCGGCGGCGGGTTTCATGCTCGGCTGGTTTCCAATCATGCCACGGTTTTCGATTGTGATTGTAGACGGAATTGCAGACGGACGAAAACGCGGATCGATCGACGGACTGATGTCGGCACGGCGGGCCGCTACAATAACGGCGTGACCGGATTGGGAGACCAACGAGAGCCATGCAACCTTCGACTTCATCCCCGTCGTCGTCGCGCGTCCTCTTGAGCGCGTTTGCCGACGAGGCGGCCAATCGCAAAACCTCGCTCGAGCAGCTCACGGCCTTGGCGGCGATCGGACTGTCGCACTACAGCCCGCGATTCATCGATGTGGCCGGCACGGGAACCGTGCGACATGTCGTCGATCTCGACCCTACCGAACGGGAACAGCTCAAGACGCTGCACCGGGAGTACGGAATCCGCGTGACGAGCATCGGCTCGCGGGTGGGCAAAGTGAAGCTCCGCGACGAGCCCGATCGCTCGCATAACAAATACGTCCCCTTTGCGGACTATCTCAATGGCGAAGTGGCGTCCACGGTGCGAATGGCCGTCGAGCTGGAGACAAAGCTGGTTCGCGGCTTCTCCTTTTATCCGCCATTGGGTGCCGACCCGGTGCCTTACATCGGGCAGGCGGTCGAACAGATCGGCGCCATCGTGGAAGCCTGCGCACGGGAGGGCTTGGTTTACGGCCTGGAGATCGAGCCCAACCTCGTCGGCTCGACCGGCGAGCTGATGGCCACCTTAGCGCAGAAGCTCGATCATCCGAATCTCGTTTTGATTTATGACGGGGGCAACATCGCCTGCCAGAACAAAGATCGCCGACAGTGCTTTCGCGAGTACGAGGCGATGCGGCCCCACCTCGGCTGGATGCACGTCAAAGACTATCGCATCGATCCGCAACTCGAATGGACGGGCGTCGTCGACGAAGAGCGATTGCGAAATTTTGTTCCCGCCGACTGCGGCGATTCGGGCTATGACGAGGTGCTTCGCGATTTGAAGACGCATCTGCCGGCACTCGAGAAGCGCATGCAGAGCCTGGAAGTTCCCGGCTTCTTCCTAGAGACCGAACCGCATCTTAAAGGAGGCGGGCAATTCGGCGGGTTCAGCGGCCCGGATGGAATGGGCGTGGCCGTGCGATCGCTGTGCAAAGTTCTCGACAGCGTGGGCATCGATTACGCTTTGCGAAACTTCGAAGACATTCGCCGCGTCCGCGGCTTTTAGCGCCTCCCAGTCAGGAGCCAACCGTTCGATGGTGTTCAAGTTCAAAGATCTCGAGAGTCTGCTGGTTTGCCCCGGCTCGCGCACGCCCTTGCTGCAGGAAGGCGACTGGCTCGTCTGCCTGAATCCCGATTGCCGCCTCAAGTACGCCATCCGCGACGACATTCCCATCATGCTCGTAGACGAAGCGGTGAAACTCTCGCCCGAGGAATGGGGCACCATCATGCAGAAGCATGCACGTGATGTGAAAACGGGCCAAGAGATCGGAACCAATCCATGATTGCTCTTCGCCGACGGCTCGGTGTCGCGATCGTCTTCGCCCTAATATTTGCGCTGATGTTCGGCCCGGCGTCGGCGGCTGATGGTCCGACCGCGGCCCCGTCTGACAGCACCAAATCCAAGTCCACCAAGCCGCGCCGCGTCGCGCGGTACGAAATCCGTGAGAAGCACGATCGCGACGGCATCGGCAAGTTCTACATGGGGCGCGAGATCGCCCATGTGATGGGCTACCAGGGCATCGACTGGCTCGAACGTCCCGAGCGCGAAACCGAGGAACACCTCGCGCAGCTCGTCGACGTCCTCAAGCTCACCCCCGGCATGGTCGTTGCCGACATCGGGGCCGGCAGCGGCGTGATCTCGATCAAAATGGCCGACAAGGTCAAACCCAACGGCACAGTGCTAGCCGTCGACATTCAGGAAGAGGTGCTCAGCGTGCTCGCCAAGCGCTGCAAGCAACTCAAAATCACCAACGTCACGCCCGTTCGCGGCACCGAGAAATCACCCAACCTCAAGCCCGACTCGGTCGACCTGGCCATCATGGTCGACGTCTACCACGAGTTCCGCTACCCGTACGAAATGCTGTCGGCCATCGCCAAGGCCCTCAAGCCCGGCGGCCGCGTCGCCTTCGTCGAGTACCGCAAGGAAGATCCGAACGTGCCGATCAAACTCGTCCACAAAATGACGGAGAAGCAAGTCAAACGCGAAGCGGCCGAACCGACGCTCGACCTGTCCTTCGTCGAGACGATCGAAGTCCTCCCCTGGCAACACATCATTCTCTTCGAACGCCGCCCCGCAAAATCGCCCGCCGCCCAGTGACTCCACGCTCGGAATGCGCCGCCCAGCGAGCCGCCTGCCTCAGCTGGCGGGTGCTTGGTGCCTTTGTGGTGAATCCAGTCCCGTCGGACGTCGGGACCACTCGGGTCCCTTTTGACGTAAGTGTCCGGACCTGAGTCCCGTCCCGGTAGTGGGGGCGTTTGAAAAGTACCCCACTACCTCCCGTCCCACTTCAGCTTTCGTCCCAACTCTCTTGCTGCCCAAAACTTAGTCGGGACTCGCTGTCGTTTAAGTTCGCGTCCCGCTCAGCGGTCCCGGTCCCAAGCAGGGGACCGGACCCGATTCTGAACTCCAAGAGTTCTCGCACCCTGAAGACGAAAACTCAGTGAAACCCTGACCTTTGGACTTCTTTGTGGCTTGGTGCCTTTGTGGTGAAACCCGTCCCCTCTCTCCGCGCGTAATATAAACACGGATTAGTTCATCCTACCACCGCCAGCGCACGCCACGGATCCCTAGTTTCTACGCGCGTAGAAACGACTCGCAACCTGAAGACCGAGCGTCACTCTGCGTCCCGATCGGGGTTGTAATGAACAGCCGCTTCGCGAATCAGCCCGGGTTGGGTGAGAGTTCGATGATCGATTGGCCTTTTGTGGATCCGGAAAATACGGCGACCATCACTGTGCGCAAGATCATGAGTGGCGAGACCTGGATTTCGTTTGTCTCCCACGATGCCGACGATGGCTGCTGGCAATTCATGCCACCGGAACCGCCGCAGCAAGAGGAAGCGATTGTCGTCGCCTTAAGAGAAATTGTGACGCACGATTCCTCGCTCCGAGAATTGGGCGACCTTCCGCTGGGCTGGTGCGCCTGGCGTAACAGCCCGAACGATGCCTGGCAACGGGCCCCCGCGTCGGCGTAGTTGCGCTCCAAACTCGAGCCGAGCCGATTCTGGCGATTGGCCGGCACAACTTGCCTTGGACCACGGCTCCGTGCTCTTTGTGCCCTGGTGCCTTTGTGGTGAAAACTGCCCCCGCTGGATCTTGGGACCATTTCGGTTGCCCCGATCAACTCGCGAATGCCGGCCGCTCAAAATAGTGCGCCGGACGCCACGCGGTAGGCCCACCGGCCGGCGATCGCGCACCAGAGAAAATCGTAAGGCGTAAATGTCTTGAGCAACGCTTCGAGCCCGAGAAACTGGCCCGCGAGCAGGCACGCGACGACGACCTTGCACGCCAGGATGACGGCGAACGCCGTGAAGACGGCGATCTCACCGGGACCGTGGTCGTCGGCTCCGCTGTTGCCCGTCTGCACGCCGACACCTGTCAGCACGCCGACCAGGATGGCGATGATTCCCAAGTGCACTTTGAGAAAATAAGCGAACGCGATCCATACCACGCCGCCGAGCGATCCGCCGACGAAACCAAAGCCAAACATCCGCACGCCGGAAGGCTCGGGCACGTCACGCGATTTTTTGCGTTTCTTCTTGCGGGGTTTCTGCTCCGGCGGAGACGGCTCGGACGTTTCCTCGAGTGACGGTGCGGTCGACCGCTTTGGCTTGTCCCGCGGATCGCCCAACGGTTTCGCGGGGTCGCCGTACTCGTCTTTGACCTTCGGGTCAGCTTTCCAGACCACTTCCCCTTTACGCCGCTTTAAGGCAGCCACCTTGCGGGGAGGAGGCAACATCGCGGGAGCGTCGCCACCGGCTCGAGTGTCGGCACTTGCGCGACAATCGCTTGTTGTGCGAGAGTCAGTGGTCGCGACGAACGGCTCGGAACACTTGGGACAGAGGAACCTTTTCCCAAGCAGGTTCGGATTCGTGACCCGCATCCGAGCCGCGCAATGCGGACAAGAGAGCAGTATTTCCTCAGGCATCGACGGGGCCCAAAACTTCCGACGATAACCACGGCACAGCGAGCACCAAGAGGTCCAGTGTTGTGCGGCCGTTTTCCAGAATCAAGTTTTTTCTGACTGTGGCGCCAGCCTGGCACCTCCGCTAGCTCAAGCCCCCACCGGCGCGGCACGCCTCTCCGGTTGAGAAGTGCCCCCATGCGGGGCTCAGTGCAGAGAGGGCTCGCATCCCACCCGCTCGCGCGGTGGCAGAGAGCCACCCGCCGGGTTTGAGATCACCTTGCGGCTTTAACTCGCTAAGCCCAGAATGGGGTTATTCCCGCCGGGCGAATACTGGAGATTGCCAAAAGCACCCCTAGCTGACACTGGGGGCTCGCCAGCGCTTTATTTTGAGAGCACCGCTGTGATTGTTTCCCCTCGCGCTCGATTGTTCCTCGTATTTCTGCTCATCCTCACCTTGGTCGCCCTCCAAGCAACGGGCTCGCACTCCGGCCTCCACGCGGCCGGACCGCAGCAGAAATTGCCGCTGGTCATCGACGTCGAACAGCAGCCGCTGGTTTCGGCCACGCATCGGTTGACCGACGCCCTGAGTTTCGTCGGGGCTCCGCTTAAGGCGGAAGACAAGAATGCGCTCGAGGCGGCGTGTGCGGATGCAGACGCCAAACAGTCGCTGCGCACGATTCAAGCGGTGCTCGATCCGTATTGTCTGGTCGGCGTGACGATCAATCCCGAGAGTCGCGTTTCGGTCGTTGAGGGGCCGGCGGGGAAGGAGCTGATTCAGCAGGGGTGGCGGACGTTTCTCGTCAAAGTGCAGAACCAGGCGGGGATCACGGCCACGTTGCGGCCCGAATCGCCCAATCTGGCCCCCGTGTATTTGCAGGGGCGCGGCGAGCGGCAGCATCCGCTGACGAACAAGAGTCTGGAGATTGCACCCGAAGCGCTCAGCACGCGGTTTCTCGATATTCAGATGTACGACAAGCAGCCGCTGAAGCCGCAGCTTTCGGGGTTGGGCCTCGAATATCGCATCGTGAACCTTTACAGCCGCGATCGGGGCAAGCGGGAAGCGGTGATCGGATTCAACGTCGGCCAGGGGACGCAGGATCTGGGATTTCGTAACACGGTGCCGATCCTGTTCGACTGTCAGCCGGCGGTGAAAGTCGCGCTCGGCGTCAAAGATTCTGACGGCAAGCCGACGACCGCCAGCTTCGTGGTTCGCGACAAACACGGGCACGTCTATCCGAACCCCGCCCGGCGGCTGGCGCCCGACTTCTTCTTTCACGATCAGGTGTATCGGGCCGACGGCGAATCGCTCGACCTGCCGCCGGGCGAATACGCAGTTGAATACAACCGCGGGCCGGAATATCTCGTCGAGACGAAAACGATCACCGTGCATCCCGGCACGACACAGCAGGAAAACTTTGAACTGAAGCGATGGATCCATCCGGCGACCCGGCAGTGGTTCTCGGGCGATCATCACGTGCACGCGGCCGGCTGCGCCCATTACGACAGCCCGACCGAAGGCGTGACGCCGGCCGACATGATGCGGCACGTCGTGGGGGAGGATCTCAACGTCGGCTGCGTGCTGAGTTGGGGCCCGTGCTGGTACACGCAGAAGCAATATTTCGAGGGAAAGGTTTCGGCCCTGTCGAAGCCGAACTACTTGATGCGTTACGACGTCGAGGTCAGCGGGTTCCCGTCGTCACACGCCGGCCACTTGTGCCTGTTGCGATTGAAGGAAGACGATTATCCCGGCACGAAGGTGATCGAAGAGTGGCCGAGTTGGACGCAGCCGGTGCTCGATTGGGGCAAGAAGCAGGACGCCGTCGTCGGCTACAGCCACAGCGGTTGGGGGCTCGAGTTGCCCGATTATTTGCCCGACGGCCGCCGCGCGGAGATGCGACGCCGCGGACAGAGGGACCCACAGGCGCACGCGGCCGACAAGTTGCCCGACTACGCGATGCCTCGGTTCGACGGAATCGGGGCGAACGAATTCATCGTCACCGGGCCGAACGGAGTCTGTGATTTCATCTCGACGGTCGATACGCCTCCCGTCTGGGAACTCAACATTTGGTATCACATGCTCAACTGCGGCGTGCGCACGCGGATCAGCGGCGAGACCGACTTTCCTTGCATTTATGGCGACAAAGTCGGCCTGGGGCGGATCTACGTCAAGCTGAAGCCCGAGCAGCCGCTCGATTACGACACGTGGATCTTGGGCGTGCGCGACGGACGCAGTTATTGTGGCGACGGGCGGAGCCACCTGTTTGATTTCAAAGTCAACGATCTGCCGGTCGGTGAATCGGGCCCAGACGGCAAGATCAGCCAGCTCAGTCTGGCGAAACCGGGCAAAGTGAAAGTCACGCTCGACGTGGCCGCACGGCTCGAGGAGAAGCCGACGCCAAAGACCGAAAAGATCCGCAGTGCGCGGCTCGATCAGAAGCCGTACTGGCACGTCGAACGGGCGCGAATTGGCGAGACGCGGAAAGTTCCGGTCGAACTGATCGTGAATGGGCAAGCTGTCGCGCGACAGGAAATCGTCGCTGACGGCGAGACGCGGCCGTTGAGTTTCGACTTCGACATACCCCAGTCGAGCTGGATCGCCGTGCGGATTTTCCCGTCCGTCCACACGAACCCGGTGTTCGTCGAGGTGGCGGGCAAGCCGATTCGCGCCAGTCGCAAGAGTGCCGAGTGGTGCCGCCGGGCAGTCGACGTCTGCTGGCGAGCCAAGTCGGGCCAGATTCGCCAGAGCGAACGGGACGCGGCGGAGGCGGCCTACGATTCAGCGCGAAAGTATTACGACAAGGTTCAGGCCGAGAGCCAGGTGGATTGATAGGTTCAGCCCCACGGCTGGCGCATTACTAAAGCGATTCCGAGCCGCGGGTGTAAACCCGCGGAGAATTCAACAGTCTCGGCCCGCTGACGCAGGCCGCTCAGGGTAATTGTCAATTCGGGCGGGAGGCGGCTTCATTATGCTGTGCATCTCCGTCGCTCCGGTGTCGCGTAAGCTGGCGAAGGCCGATCTGGTGAACGCCGCCCATCGGGGCGATCTCATCGAGCTGTGCCTCGATCACTTCCTCAAAGAGCCCGACGTCGGCGACATCCTGCAGGGCATTCCCAAGCCGATCCTGGTTGCCTGCCGCCGCACGCAGGATGGCGGCAAGTTCGAAGGGACGGACGAGGAGCGGATGCTCCTGTTGCGTCAAGCGATCGTCGCGGGGCCCGAGTACATCGAGCTTGATCTCGATATCGCAGCCAAGGTGCCGCGGTTCGGCAAGACCAAGCGGCTGATTTCGGTCACGTCGCTGAGCGGCCCGCCCAACGATCTGGATGTGATCTTTGAAGAAGCTGCCGCGCTCAAGGCCGACGCGATCAAGTTCTCGTGGCCCACGCCGACGTTCGAGACGGCGTGGCCGTTGATCAAGCTGTTCTCGCAGAAGCACGCGCTGCCTGTGGTTGGCCTGGGAATTGGTCGCGCGTCGTTGGCGCTCGCGCTCATCGGACGGATGCTCGAAGCTCCCTGGTCCTACGCCGCGTTGGAACGGGGTTTGGAGTCGGTGCCCGGTCAGCCGACGGTGGACGATCTCAAGGACAATTACGCCTGGGACGACATCGGGCCCAAGACCCGTTTTGTCGGCCTGGTCGGTCCGGTGGAACGGCAGACGGCCATCACGGCCCGCGTGCTAAATGCGGCGTTCCGCGCGACTGATGACCGCCACCGCTGCGTGCCGGTGCCCGTGCACTCGTTCGATCATCTGCTGACCCGATTGGATGGACTGAAGATCCAGGGCCTGCTCGTCGCGCCCGCTTCCGCCGTCGAGGCGGCGAAAAACGCGAGCAAGCGCGAGGGTTCGGCCGAGCCCTGCGGCTACGCCGACTTGCTGCTGCGCCAGCCCGACGGTTGGACGGCCTACAATACAGTCTGGCGGCGGGCGCTCGAGGCGGCCGAGGCGCGGTTGGGCAAGAAATCATCAGCGGAGCACCCGCTTGAACGTCGCAATGTGCTCGTCGTCGGCTCGGGCGGGATGGCACCGGCCTTGATTTACGGCATTCAAAAGCAGAGCGGCATCGTAAGCGTGACCGGGCCCGACGAAAAGACCTCGCAGCACCTGGCGCAGAAATTTAACGTCCGCCACGTGCCGTTTCACGCCCTCTACGATACGCTGGCCGATGTCGTGGTGATCGCGGATCCGGCGATCAAAATGGGGCATCAGAAAGGCGAAATCAACGCCGGCTACTTCCGCCCGACGATGATGGTCATGGACCTTTGCTCGATGCCCTATAATACAGAGCTGCTGGAGGAGGCTCGGGGCCGCGGTTGCAAGATCGTGGAGCCGGGCGACGCCTTTCGGGCCTGGGTGACCGCGCAGTTTGAATCGATTTGCGGCAAAAAATTCCCGGCACAAACGTACGACGAGGTTATGGGGACCGACCTGTAGCACACCTTACGGCCAAAATGAGCAAGGACGCGCAACGGTACGTCGGAGCGGAGCACAGTTGACTACGCCCATCGAAAGAATTCAGTGGACCTGCCCGAGCTGTAGACGGCGCTACGCCATCCCGGCGACTGCACCGACGCCGTCGCGCTGCCCGCAGTGCCGTCAGGCCGAGGAAGAGGCGGCTGCACGAGTGGCACACGCGCCGGTGTTGCTCGAGGCAATCGGGGAGCCGACTGAGCGGGCCAACGAGCAGGATCGGCCCGCCTCTCCCCTGTCAGCGCTCGCGGCCATTCAGCTCGAGGTCGCCGAGGAAGCGACTCGCGGTCCCTCGGTCATCGCGCCGGCCGCGCGCCACTCTCACGGCGCGACGTCTTTCAAGCTGCTCGAGACCATCGCCACCGTTTACACGGTGCTCGCCGGCCTATCGGTGGTCGGCGGCTTTGCGGGACTGCTCTTCGGTCTGCGTGCGGCCTTCGTGATGGAGGCCACCGTGTTGCGGACCTACGCGATCTTCTATGCCTTGGGCGAATTCGCGGCTGGCCTGATCGCCGCACTGGGATTCTTCGCCTTTCGCGAAGTGATCCACTTGCTGCTGACGATCGAGGAAAACACTCGCGGGCAGTAAGCGCAAGTGCGTAGGCGCAACAAGGCACCGCTCTTCGGGCCGGGGCCTGTCTACGAAGTTGGAACCCGCCTAGGCCGAGAAGCTGCTTCCGCAGCCGCAGGTCTTCACCGCGTTCGGATTCTCGAAGGTGAAGCCGCGCTTTTCGAGCCCCTCGTAGAAGTCGATCGTCGTCCCATCGAGGAACAGAGCGCTCTTCTTATCGACGGCCACCGGAATCCCGTGCTGCTTGGACACGTGGTCCTTCGCGGTGTCGGTCTGCTCGTCGAAACCGAGGCTGTACTGGAATCCGCTGCAGCCGCCGCCCGCGACGCCGATGCGCAGCACGGTCGTTTCGGGCATCTTTTGCTCGCTCAAAACGCGCTGAATTTCCTTGGCAGCCTTTTCAGTAATGGTGACTGACATCGGTTCCGGACTCCCTCTCTGCTTTCAATGGAAGGCGACAAACAACCTGCCCCCGAATTTCTGGCTTCGGCCTCTCAGCCGGCATCCGGCGGGCTCTGACCAATTATAGCAGTCAAATCGCAGTCCAACGAGAGGGATCCGGACCGCTGCATAAAGGGCGATTGTTCGTAGCCCCGCCCGGGGAGCCTGGGACGTAAGTCCCAGGGTGGTTGAATTCTTCCGGCCGGTTAACGCGAAGCACCCGCAAGCTCACGCTTGCGGCTCGCCTGGGGCACTTGCCTTCTTTAGGATGAATTCCTATCCCCAGACAATCGGCGAAGAAGTCATTGATGCGTCCCCGACGAGAAAACCAAACCGCCGAAAAACGCTCCGATCGGGCAGCCGCGCCGTCCTCCGGCCGGATTCCGTCTCAGTTTCTGCACCCCGAACAACGGGCCCTCGTTCCCGAATCGTTCGACAACCTGCCGACGGTGCTCGCCAAAAGCGCGGCCGCGCACCCCTACCTCTATCGCAAACGGATCGATCGATTCGACTCTTCAGCGCGGCCGGGCGATTTGGTGGCCGTGCGGCTTGACCGTCGGAGCGTCGTCGGTTACGGCCATTTCAATCCGCGGGCTGAGATTACCGTTCGTCTGTTGAGCTGGGGGAGCGACCCGCCGGACGAAGCGTTCTGGAGCGAGCGGCTGGCGTCGGCCATCGCACTGCGACGCGATCTGCTTAATCTCGATGCCGTTACCGATGCCTATCGGCTAATTCACGCCGAAGGCGACGGCCTTTCCGGCATTGTCGTCGACAAGTTGGGGGACGTGCTGTCGGCCGAAGCGTTCAGCCTGGGGATGTACCAGCGGAGCGCCGACTTACTCAAACGCCTCGCCGAGCAAACGGGCGCCCGTGCGTGGCTCGTGCGCCCGGGGCCGGCGACCTTGGCTCAAGAAGCGTTCGAGGGCAGCGTCCTGCAATCGGACGGAGCGCCGCCGACTGTGGCGATCCAAGAGTTCGGCACGCGCTTTCGCGTGCTATTCGAGGGGGGACATAAGACGGGCTTCTTCTGCGATCAGCGCGACAACCGCCGCCGGCTCGCCAGCTTTTGCGCGGGAAAGTCGGTGCTCGATCTGTGCTGCTACACCGGCGGATTCGCCCTGCAAGCGAAGAAGCTTGGCAACGCGGCCGAAGTCACCGGTGTCGATCTCGATGAAGAACCGATCCGTCTGGCCCGCGAAAACGCCGGCCTCAACCAGGTGCGGATCAACTTCGTCACGTCTGACGTCTTCACTTACATGCGGGACATGCTCCGCAACAAGCGGCAGTACGATATCGTCGTGCTCGATCCGCCCAAGCTGATCCGCACGCGTGACGAATTCGACGAGGGCCGTCGTAAGTATTTGGATCTCAATCGGCTCGCCATGCAGCTAGTGCGTCCCGGCGGACTGCTCTTAAGTTGCACCTGCAGCGGCTTGATGGATGAAGTGGAATTCCTCAAGCTTTTGCGCGCGGCCGCTTGGCAAGCCGGCCCGGTTGGCGAGTCGACTGCTCAAGGCCGCCCGCAACACGAAGCCCGCTCGCTGCAGATCCTGGAGAAGAGCGGAGCAGCGGCCGACCATCCCGTCGCCTCGAATTGCCCCGAAGGCGAGTATCTGTGCGCGGTCTGGATGCGCGTCCTGTGATTGCGTGCGACCGCGCGAAACTCTTCCGATCTCAGGTTGCCGTCAATTGTTTTCGACCGGAGGTAGTCCTTGCTGGCCCCGCGATCGCGGCGACGCGAGCAGCGATTCGAGGAGGGTGGGATCAGGCGGCTTGGTAAGGTGATAGTCGAATCCGGCCTCCCAAGAGCGCTGACGGTCCGCGTCTTGTCCGTAGCCGGTCAGAGCGGCGATGATGATGCCTTTGGCCGAGGGTTCCGCGCGAACGTTTTTGGCGACGTCGTAACCGCTCATGCCGGGCAGACCGATGTCGAGCAGAATGATGTCGGGCCGAAAACGTCCGACGGTTTCCAAGGCTGACGGTCCGTTGTAGGCCGTCTGGACTTCGTGCCCCCAGGCTTTGAGCAGCGCCGTGATGGTGACCGCCGCGTCGACATTGTCGTCCACGACGAGGATCTTGCGCTTCGTCGTGTGACAGTGGACGTCGTGAGAACTTGGTTTCGTCGCCCCCTGCGGTGCGATGTTCTTCGAGACGGGCAGCCGCACGGTGAACTCGCTACCTTGACCGAGGCCGGGGCTGGAAACCGTGACGGTCCCGTCGTGCATCTCAACGATGCGTTTCACCACGTTCAGGCCGATGCCCAAACCGCCCTTGGGGCGTCCGAGCGAATTGTCGGCTTGCACGAACAAATTGAAGACATCGGGCAGCATCTCGGGCGAGATTCCGATTCCCTCGTCTCTGACTCGGATCACCGCTTCGTCGTCGTGACGATCGACCGAAAGCCAGATTTGACTGGGGGTCTCGGTGTATTTGGCCGCGTTCTCGAGCAGGTTCGTAATAACTTGGGCCAGCCGGTGAATATCCGCGTCGACGATAATTGGCCGGGCTGGGAGCGACAACATCAACTCGTGGCCATGGCTATCGATTGTGGACTGGCTCTCTTCGACCGCGCGACTGACAACTGCCGTGATTTCAACCGGCTCGCGCTTGAATGTCATCTTCCCCATAATGACGCGCGAGACGTCCAACAGATCGTCGACGAGACGGACCAGGTGCACGACCTGGCGTTCCATCATCTCGGTCGTTTGCTGAACGGTGTCGGGATCAATATCGGGCAACCTTAAAAGCTGCAGGCCGTTCCTGATGGGAGCCAAAGGATTGCGAAGCTCGTGGGCGAGCATCGCCAAGAATTCGTTCTTTTGGCGATCGGCCGCCTCGAGCGCTGCGGCTTTACGTTTCTCGGTCATGTCGCGCGTGACCTTGGCGTAACCAACCAATCGCCGATCTTTGTCGTAAATCGCCGTGATGACGACGTTGGCCCAAAACAGAGAGCGGTCTTTTTTGACGCGCCAGCCTTCGTCCTCAACGCTGCCTTGCTCGCGCGCGACTTCCAGTTCCCGAGCGGGCTTGCCCGACTGCACGTCCTCGGACGGGTAGAACACGGAGAAATGCTGCCCGACGATTTCCGCCGGCTTATACCCTTTGATGCGCTCGGCACCGGTGTTCCAGCTCATCACGCGGCCATCGGGATCCAGCATGAAGATCGCATAATCCTTGACGCCCTCGACCAGCAGCCGGAACCGCTGCTCGCTGAGCCGCAGCGATTCTTCCGCCGCTCTTCGCTCGGTGAGATCGCGTGTGATCTTCAGGAAGCCGTTGAGCGTTCGATCGGCGGCATAAATCGGGGTGATGACGACGTTCGTCCAAAATCGGGTGCCGTCCTTGCGAAGGCGCCACCCTTCGTCCTCGAAGCGGCCCTCACGCTTGGCGATCTCCAATTCTTTGTCAGGCCAGGCAGAGGCGATCGCCTCGGGGGGATAGAATTGCGAAAAGTGCTTGCCGATGATCTCGTTCGCGGCGTAGCCCTTGATTCGTTCGGCCCCCGCATTCCAGGTTTTCACCAAACCTTCGGGGGTCAGGAGAAAAATCGCGTAGTCCTGGACCCCGGCCACTAAGTGAGCGAAATGCCCCTCCGCTTCACGCAGGGCCAGCAGGTTGGTCTTATTGTTGCCGCCGGAACTCAAAGGCACGCTCCAAAAGAAACCATCGCCCCGCGAAAGGCTGCCGCCGTAGTCTGGCTGTGCGACAGCTATTGTATCCCGTTACCCACAACGGCGCAGGGAGTTGGAACAGGAAGCTCGGGGCGAGGGGACCTTGTTTTCCGCACGCAGACTGGGGATCCGTCCGTGCCCATCCCGCCGAGGCCAGAATGACGGCATAAGGCATGCCAACCGCGGGCGCAGACCGCCCCACGGCCGCCGGTAACCATCGGCAGGACGCAGGGTGGGGAAAACGCGGGGACGCCAGCGAGGGACCTAGGGACCCTCCGATGTCGTCGGCTTCTGCAGCGGGTGGTCCTGCGTCTTCGCGGTGCTATTTGCGATGGGGTGGAAAATTGTGAACCGCCCCTTTTGCAGGTCGACGAGACGCAGGTTGGTTGCCGACACCTTTTTTCGGCCGTTGGCGCCTTGGTGATAAATCTTGAGCACCGTCCCATTTTCTTGGACGTCTGCGACGATCGCCGTGTGGTGTCGAGCGCTCATCGTATAGGTGCTGTAGTCGTCGAGCGATCCTGTCAGGGTAGTATTGGTGAATTGAATGATGTCGCCGGGCCGGACATCTTTGATTTCGCCCTTAGTTTTGAATTCCGTTCCGACGCGCTCCAAGACAAAAAACAGCTCGCCCCAATTGAAATCGCTCGCGCGAACGGGCTCACCACTGCTGGGATCGTCCGGGCCACGGAGTTGTGCCCCGGCAGCCTGCAACGCGGCCGCGGCGAAAATGGTGCAGGAGCCATTGCCGACGCGCTTTCCTTTGTGTTGTTTGCAATAGTCGACAACACGATCTCCCAAACCCGTATGGGCTTCCAAACCCGCCGGCTCGTCGGCCAGAGCGCGTCCGCAGGTGAGCAGAGGAGCCAGTGTGCCCGCCAGCACGAGGATCGCAACACGGCAGCGTTTCATTCGTCGTCTCCCCGGATCGAGCCGTCCTCAGTGTACCGCGGAGCGGCCAGAAACACCCGGAATTGCGGCGAAGCAACTCCTACGCACAGGCAATCGCTAAAATCACGGGCGCGCACCGTGAACGGATCTCGATCCTCGGCAATATGGCGTAATCCCCTGTGGCCGTTGGAATAAAAGAAATCGGGTTGCGTTGTCGATTCTGGCCCCTGCCGAACGACTAATGAGTATTCCAAACCTGAGGGACGGTTTTTCCAAGCCAGAAGGAGCTTCAGCGATGCGATTCATGATCCTGGTCAAAGCCAGTCAGGAGTCCGAGGCGGGCGTGCTACCGGACGAGAAAATGCTCGCGAAGATGGCCGCCTACACCGAGGAACTGGTGAAGGCCGGCGCTCTGCTTGGGTGCCAGAGGCTGCAGGAGAGCTCGAAGGGCTTGCGCGTCCATTACCATAACGACAAGTACGTCGTGACGGACGGGCCCTTCGCCGAGACGAAGGAGCTGATCGCCGGTTACTGTCTGATCGAGGCGAAATCGAGAGACGAAGCCATCGCGTGGGCGAAGCGGATGCCGTTCGAAGCAGGCGAGGTGGAGGTTCGTCCGCTGTTCGAGCTGGCGGACTTTCCGGTCGATCCTGCGGAGCAACCTGATGGCTGGCGAGAGAAGGAAGAACAGCTCCGCGCCGCCGAGCCTGCCCGCAGACCGGGAACGCAACGGTATATGGGCATCCTCAAAGCCGATAGGGACACGGAGGCCGGGGTCCTCCCCGGCGAACAGTCCCTGGCCGCGATGGGCGCGTTCATGGAAGAAGGGGTGAAGGCGGGCGTATTTCTTTCTGGGGAAGGACTAAAGCCCAGCGCATCCGGCGCGCGAATCCAATTCTCGGGCAGTCAGCGGCTGGTAACCGACGGGCCCTTCGCCGAGACGAAGGAACTCATCGCCGGCTACGCGATTCTGCAATTCACGTCGAAGGCCGAGGCGCTCGAGTGGACCAAGCGGTTTGTGAAGGTCGACGCACCGTGTCGGCTTGGTGCCGAGAGTGAATGCGAACTTCGCCCGTTCTTCGAGTTCGAGGACTTCGCACCCAGCGCAGCAATCAACCGCTTTCGCGAGATGGGAGTGCCGGCGAACTAGCCCTCGCGCAGTTCTGCGAGGGAACGGAAACTCGATTATTCCGGGCGCGCTCGCAAGGCGGCAACCAGCGCGTCAAAGTCGCGCGGCGGACGCGATTCAAAGCTGAGACGGCGCTGCGCGGTCGGATGATCGAAGCCCAGCGTCGTGGCGTGCAGTGCCAGTCGCGACGTCGGCAACTCGTTCGCGGCGGGAGGCCGGCCGTATTTGGAGTCTCCGTAAACGGGATGACCAGCCTCGGACAGGTGAATGCGAATTTGATGCGTACGGCCCGTTTCGAGTCGGCACTCCAACAGCGTCCAGCCCCCCAATCGCTCGATTGGCCGTACGTGGGTCACCGCTCGCTTGCCCGCTCCGGAAGCCGAGGTGCTGCCACGGAGACCGTCGCCACGGTCGTCCACGAGCCGCGACTCGAAGGTTTGAGCAGCGAGCGTTCCCCGCGCAACGGCCAGATAGGTTCGCTCGACCGAGTGTTTCTTGAATTGCTCGATCAGCACTTGCTGGGCGGGAACTTGTCGCGCGAACACGAGCAGGCCGCTCGTGCCCCGATCGATGCGGTGGACGGAGAAGACAGGTGCCGTCACCTTGCGCCCGCGATGTTGCTGGCGAGCGATGAGTTCGGGGATCACGTCATCGAGGGCGGGTTGACGTCTCTTCCGCTCGCTCGACCAGTCGCGCTCGGACGGATGCCGCAGTGTGATCATCCCGGCCGGTTTGTCGACGACGACTAGCTCATCGTCGAGCCAGACTAGTCTTACGTCGTCGGCCGTCGGGGGAGCCGCCTGAGCTCGCCCAGAGATTTCGACGACCTCGCCAATCGCCAGCCGGCGAGCCTCATCGAGACACAGTGCGGCGTTGATCAGCACGCGTCGTGCGGCCAGCAGCTTTCGCAAATCGGACCACGACTGCCCCGGCAGCCAGGTCCGTAACGCAGCAAGAACAGTGCGTCCGGAATGCGGCTCGGCAGCGACGAAGCGTTGGCGTTCGGCTTCCACGGCGCGTTGGCCCGTTCATCCGCCGCCAAACATCTCCACGGCGGCTTGTCCCAGAATCAGTCCGATCACGATGACCGAGCCGGTGATGGCAACGAAAACGGCAGCGACCGCCATCCGCAGGGCCGCACGAGCGGCATCGTCCCGAGGTTGGCCGAATTCGGTCAACAGCGCCTTCAACACCTGATTGAACATCTCGGCCGACAGCACCAGCGTCAAGGCCAGGATCACAATCGTCCATTGAATGAGGGAGATTCCCAGCACAACGCAGGCGGCAATCGTGGCGCTCGACAGGAAGAAATAAACGAAGAAGGCGCTGTCGCTGCGAATGCCCTGCATCACGCCGCGCTCGGCGTCGACCAGCCGTTGTCTCCAGGCGGGCCGGGAGGAACGGGGCAACCGAGCCGAATCGGTGATCGCGAAAGCGGACGAGTCGAAAGTCATCTTCCCACTCCTGGGACTAAAGCAGGATCAATGCTGTCTGCCCGCGAGCAGATTGCTCAACTGGGTCATCGAATTGCCGAAGTTTCCGATGCGCGGCTCGATGGCGATCGCAAAGCTGGTGTTGCCGGTGCTGACGTCGTAGCTGCCCGCGACGTGCACGAGGAAGTCGAGACCGACGCGAGTGACCGTGAACGATTGGCCCACGTTGCGGTGTTCGCCCAAGTCGTAGGCGGTGCCGACCGTGGAAATCCACTTGCTGCTCATCTGGTAGCTATAGCTGGCCGTCAGGATATCGCTGTCGAGAACGCCGGAATCGCCTTTGACTTGGGCCAGTCCGAGGTAGACGCTGCCGCGCTCGCTGCGCTGGCTGAGCAGTCCCACGTTCCACAGCTGCTCTCCACCGGTGAACGTGTCGTATTCGGCATTCGCCAGAATCGTGGTCCGCTGGCTGATGTTCCAGGCGTAGTGGGCCGTCAACAGGCCCCACGGGGCTCCAAAGTCGTCGCGACCCGGATCGGGGAAGTAAGTGGCCTGGAGATCGAGCGTCATCCAGTCTCGAATACGTTGCCGATCGGGCGGACCAACTTTGGTCTGCAAGCGCTGGTGGATGCCCAAGGTCAGGAATTGTTGGTCGTCGATCAACTCGTTGTAGGGCGCCGTGACATCCAATCCCGCTCCCGTGCGCAGGGCGTAGAATCGCGACTCGAACTGTGGCGGGAGCACGCCGCCAAACGTGTTTTGCACCAACCGCTCACGGAATCGCTCCTGCGCGTCGTCGTCAATCTCGTTCCATTGAGCGACAGTGGCCAAGCTGCGGGAAACACTCGTGTATTCGTAATCGGCGCTAAACACGATTTTGTGGGCCAAGCCGTTGAGATTAAAGATGTCGCTCTGAACCTCGGGAAACGCACGCCACATTTCCATGCTGCTCTTCACGCCCGCGTTGAGCGATAGACGGCTGATGGGATCGCCCGAGAAGCTATCACCCCAGTACGCGGCCTCTCCCATCACGTGCGGAACGATGTTGATCGGACCCAAGCTGAGTGGAGCATCGATCTGTTGGCGGGTCATCAAGTCGGCACCGTGAACCGACGCGTAGTAGGGGATCGGAGTAAAAATATCTTGCTGGGGGTTGTAGGGCGGATCGGCTTGGTGCACTTGCGCGTAGGCGCCTGAAGTGTGCGTGCTGTAGGTCAGCAATCCGTTGAACAACGGCTCAGAGAGCCCGTACAGGTCGCCGCGCGGCAACCATTGCGTCTCGTACTCGAACGGGTCGTTGTTCGGCCGTACGAGCGCCGTCCAGGCCCAGTTTGATTGCTGTTGCTTGACGTAAATCAGCGTTTCGATGTCTTTACCGCGGTCAAACTCTGACTGGTAGTATTGGTCTTGGAAGTTACGGTCCGAGATCCAGCCGGCTTCGCCGATGACGGTAAATCCGTCGGGCAGCGTCTGCTGATGGCGCCATTCGAAGCGACCTCGATTTTCGGTCGAGGGGATCAAACTTTGGCGATCGGCACCCAGGTTATCGGTCCCGTCGTCGTGGATGTAAAAGCCGATCGTCTCTCCCCAGTATTTGCCGGGGATACCAAACAGGTTTTCGCCTTTGTACTTGCCCTGTAGACCGACGCCGGGCCCACGACGGCTGAAGTAATCGCCCAACAGACTCCAGGTTTCCCCTTTGGGATCCTGCAACCCGAACAGCTTGAAGGGGTCCCACATCGTGCGGATCTGCGTGCCGAAGATCGAGTCCTCGCTGAACAGGATACTTTGCAACGGAATCTCCGACTTGTCGGCCGGAGCGCTGATGTACGGCAAGTAGAAGACCGGCACGTCCTCGATGAAGAGCACGTTGTTGAGGGACGTGATCCAGTTTTGTGTCTGCGGTTCGGGCTCGCCTGTGGCCGGGTTGACGCTGACCGGCTCGCTGCTGTCGGGGCCGAAGATCGAGGACGTGTCCCGGGCCCGCTCTTCCAGGAAGACGTCGCTCGATTGCATCCGATAGCCCGGCTTGCCATAGGGGCTCGGAGTGGCCCAGGCGCGGACCGCATGAAAGTTGTTGGGGCCATTCTGGCGAATCCGTTCGGCCCACACGCGGATCGTTCCCTGGACCGACGGGAGATAGGCCTTGAGTTCGGCTTTCAGTAGCAGGGCTTTGCTTTCGCGCACGTCGAAGGTGGCGTATTCCGCGTGGGCCTCGCGCATCAGTTGGCCGTTGTTCGGATCACCTTGGCGGATGATGATGTTGCCTTCGAGGTAGACCTCGAACGGCTCGTCCTGCGACTGCACGAGACCTTCGCTCACGCCGGTGGCAATGTCGCCCCGCGACCAGATCACCATGCGGTCGGCAGACAATTCGATCATTCCGATCGGTTTGCCGCCGATGCGTTGATCGAGCCCTTCGATGCGAACGTTGACGCCGCCCGTGATGGTGGTGACCTGTTCCGGGGGCGTGCGATTGGGAGCGAGCTGGCTGGAGACGAAAAACTCGTTTCCACTGCGCGGGCGGATGTGGATTCGCCGGATCCGCGCCGGCGTCCGCAAGAACTGCTCGCTGCGCAGCTCGGGCCCGCCTTCAGGCGACTCGGTGACCTGTGCCGTGCGAATGATGCGGGCCGTCGAGTGTCGTCGGCGTTTCTCGGCCCGGACGTAGACCGCGTCATCGCGCCCCGGGTGCCCGGTCACCGGGTTGGCAACGCGCACCTTGATGCCGGCCCGCGTGTTCAGCGTGACGATCATCGGCGAATCGTTGAGCGTCGAGCCCGGCTCCTCGATTCGGACGTCGTCCTCGAGGTAGATCGTCAGGCGATCGCGTTTGCCTTTGCCCACCGATTGGGTCGATCGCCAAATCACCATCTTTTGGGCTTCGAGAATCGTGGAGCCCTGTTGCACGCGGCAATGTCCGCGGACGATCGAAACGTGCCCTTCGGCATCGTCCCATTCCTGCGCGTAGGTGCCGTTGATCGTGATCGCAACCTGTTCCGCGGGATCGCCCGTCGCATCGGCCGATGCGATACGCAGCGGTCCAGTGACAACGGCGGCGCACAGCGCGATCGTTCGCGCCAAGCGCAGCCAAAATCTAAGACGGAACTTGCCCGTCACGGGCTCTCCCGAATCCCTGGAAGAAGCGTCAGTGGACGGAACGCAGGCGATGTGAAACGCCTCGAAAAGACATGCAGACAGGGGACCGATCCGTCAGCCATCAATGGTTGACATTTGTGCGCATTTTCTCCCCAGAATGGGCGCGGATTATAGGCCCGTTTCGAACGGGGTGTCAATAAGCACTCCGCGCGCCGAGAAACGCGCTCTTTCATCGCTGCAAGTGAATGCCTTGCAATGAGTTATGTATGCTGTGCAGAGTCGCCGGCAGCGACGAATTTATTGACCTTGCGTCGATTCAAACAAGTGCTCAGGCCGCGGCTCGCAACCAGCGCAATCAGCGGCACCAGAGGGGCTCGCATCCGCATGTTGGACCAGTAAACCAAATGGACGAGCGTGAAGTTGAGAATCACGCACAGGGGAAGCAGCCAACCCCGACCTCCCCAGCGCGCGAGACTGGCCAAACCCAAAACGAACAACGCCAGTTCGACCACGTAGCCGCCACAAAGCGCCCAGATGACCGGCTGCACCAGTGAGGACCTCGACGGCAACAAGGGCATCGCATTCCAAAACAGTACGAAACGCAGCGTGCACGCGCGTACGAACAACCCTGGCTGCGCGGCAATCGACTTCCAAGCCTGTTGGTACATCCACCGATTCTGAGTCAGCTCGTCGGCACTGGGGCCGATTTCCCGATCCCGTTGGGCAATCAGCCGGACAAACCAGGCCTGTTGAAACCGGTCTGGCTCGCGGTCGCTCCACAGTTCAGTGAGAGGCCGCTCGGCAACGTACTGGAGGAACTCGGCATTGTTGCCCAACAGCAGCGTGTAACCGCCGTGTGTGGTCGTGATCACAGGCGAGCCAAGGATTTTCCAATTTCGCAGCGCCCAAGGCGCAACGACGAGCGCACAAGTGAAACAGGCGACGGCCGCGCTCCCGATGAACGAGCGCGGCAGGCGGCGCGCACGCAACGACTGCCAGCCGATGCAGGCCGCGGCCAGCCCAGCCGTCGGCCAAATGGTGGGACGGCACAACGCACAGGCACCAAATAAAAGGCCGGCAAGGGCGGCTCGACCGATCGACGCCGTCCAACTCTGCGGACTTTCGGTCGCGGACAAATTCGGCAGACAGACCGTCACCAACGAGATGACCAAAAAGGTGAACAGCGTCTCGGTCATCGGAAAGGTGGTGTAAGCGATCAGCAACGGATCGCAGGCAACCAGCCCGGCTGATACGAGCGACAGCCGTCCAAGTCCCAATCTCCGGCCCGCCACCAAGGCGAGAGCCACGCTGGCTGTGCCAAGCGCGATTTGCACGACACCCAGCGCGATCGTTCCCCAACCCATCTTCAGCAAACCGGCCATCACCAACGGCAGGAGCGGAGGACGAAACGAATTGGGGAAGCGGGTGAACGGCGACCAAAACCCGTGCTCGACATACGCCCGGGCGACGCTCCAGTAGTCATCGCGGTCGTCCGCGAGGTGGCCGCTCCACAACACGACCGCGGCAATCCGTACGATCGCCGCCAACGCGACCAGCAGCAGAGGCGCCCACCTGCTCATTCGGCCGTCACGCGAGGGATCGTTCGCCATGCCTGTTACGTCTCTGACACCGACAGCGCCGGATCCTCTCGGGGCTGTTCGGGATCTTTGTCAACCAGCGGGAGCAGCAACGGCAACAGCAACAGATTTCCAATGAGCCCGCCGAGCATCGCCAAGCTGACCAACACGCCGAAATAGACGAGCGGGATGAATCGCGACAGGGCCAGCACGGAAAAACCGACAACCAATGCCAGCGTGCCGAACACGAGGGCGCGCCCGAACCCTTGATGCGTTTCGCGCAGCGCCTCCGCGAGTGGCCGTCCAGCCGCCCTCGTCTTCCGATACCCGTAAAGATAGAAAATGCTGGCGTCGATTGTGAGCCCCATCGAGACGGCGGCGATCATCGCCGTGCCGACGTTGATAGGCACTCCGATCCAACCCATCGCGCCCACGACGAGCAAAATGGGAAACACATTGGGGACCAGCGAAACCAGCGCGATCCGCCAATTGTGGTAAGCCAACACCATGATCACGACCACCATCACCACAGTCAGCGCAAAGCTGATGATCTGGTCGCGGAGCAGGCTCTCGATCAAAAACGTCAACAACACGTAGAGACCTGTCGCACGGGCGTCCTCGTGAAATTCGGCTCGACCCCATTGGCCGACGGTGTCGATCAATTTGAGTTGGACTTCGGAGGGCTCGCGCTGTTTGGCCCGCAGCACTAATCGCATGCGGCCCGCGTCGGCGTTGTAGAGGCTCGGTTCGAATTCGGGCTGGAAGGCGCGGATCAGTTCGAGCTTGCGACGAATGCCCTCGGAGTCGTCCGCCGAGCCGGGAACCAGATCGAGCAAATCGGTAATCGCGACCACCTTCGTCAGTGCCGGCTCGGGCTGATCGGGCCCGGCCACGCTCAGCTCACGCACCTTCGCGGCAAACGAACGCACCTGGTTCAGATACTCGGGGGTCAGTTCGTGCGGGGCAGGAAAATTGATCTCCCAAGTTCCCGCGCCGCCTAAACGCGTTTCGACAAAATCCAGCGCGTGGACGATCGGGCTGCTCGAGCGGAAATTACGCGTGAAGTCGGTATCGAGTCTCAAACGAAAGAGGCCGATCGTCGATGCGATCGAAAGCACGACGACGGAGCCAATCACCCAGCCGGCCCAGCGTTCGACCCACGTCGTCAGTCCTCCTAGCAGGCCCACGAGACGCTGTTCCGCGGCGCCCGTTGGAATGTCAGCGCCTTCCGGCTTGTAGAGAATGCCGGCCGGCAACAGCATGCCCCCGGTCAACAGCACGAGCATCGTGCCCAGCGTCATCATCGTGCCAAAGCTCCGCACGGGTGTGATCACACTGGAGAGTAGCGACACAAATCCGGCGGCTGCCGTGACGGTCGTCCAAAAGATGGCGGGCGACAGTTCGACGATCGTCTTGCGAAACGCCTCGATCGGTTCACAGTTGGCGCGCTGCTCCCGGTAATAAACCATCACGCGCATCACCGTGGCGATGCCCACGATGGTGACCAGCGAATTGAGCATTGAGCTGACCATCGAAAGGCGCATCCCGCACAGAACAAGAATCGCCTTGGTCCACGCAACCGTCGCCGCGACGAGCACGATCGAAAGGACGACCCAGCGAAAGCTGCGGAACAGCGCAAAGATCGTCACTCCAAGCAGCACCAGCGACGCGTAGAACAGGCGCTGGCCGTCCTGGTCGACATACTGAAACATATCGTGAACCAGCACCGGCTCGCCGACCACGTAGGCCGGCGGGTCGTGGGCCTCGGCCAATTGGCGAACCGCGCGGATGGTTTCATCGCGCGAGACCGAGGTCTTGTCCTCCGGCACCAGCCGCAGCACGATACCCGTGGTCTGTTGATCCTCGCCGATCAAGATGCCGCGCGAAAGTTCGATGAGCTTGTCACGCCGCAATTGGAACAGCGGCCGCACTAACCAGGGAATGTTGGCAGGCGCCAGGACATCTGCCAGATTTTGCGTGCTCTTGGTTTGCACGCCGGAAACCTGGCTCAGCTCGTCCGCAAGGCTGCGGACACGCGCCAGGCCGTCGGCGCTCAGCAAATCGGGGTCTTCGTACACCACGATTACAAACTCATCGCCGCCGAAGAGCGATTTGCTTTCGCGGTAATCGAGCAGGTGAGGATCACCCAGGGCGTAGAGTGACTCGATGGATTGCTCGAGCGTGAGCTTCGAGGCCTCGACGAAGGCGAAGGCGGAAATCGCGAGCGCCCCGACGAACAGCCCAATCCGATAGCGGACCAGGAAGTGGGCCAACAGGGCCAGTCCGCGAATTCGGAACGGTTGTGACACGACGGAAAGGGGCCTCGGTAACTCGGTTGTTTCCGGGACAATGCCCGGGCGATTTGATGCGTGCTTTCGAGCCCCGAGGATACCCGCCCCTTGTTTGCCACGACAACGCTATCGCGCCCGAAGCCCCGCCACGCGCCGGAATTTGCGCTTAAGCCGGATTTGGCGGTTCGACCGCCCCTCGCTTTTCGTTGTTTTTTGTCACAGCGGTTTGCTCTGCCTTGAATCAGACCTACGGTTGAAGGGTTTTGATCCTCCCTGCCTTTGCGACTCACCCTGCGCCGCCTGCTCCGATTTCGCTCGCCTGATTCGTTCGGACACAGACCCCATGTTCGGCCGTGCTGCCTCGACGACCCGTTTCGATCATCGCGCGCTCCTGCGCCGGGCAGCTTATTTCGTCCCGCTGCTGTGGGTCGCCGCAGTGGTGAGCGGATTAGGCGCGCTGCAGTCGTACAAGTCACGGCCCGGACACAGCGGACAGACGCCGGCCGTATTTACCGAATGGAAATCCGATGCGGATTCGCAGGGACGACCGCGGCTGTTGATGTTCCTCCACCCGATGTGCCCCTGTTCCAAGGCCAGCCTGAAGGAATTGGCGGAAATCGTCGCCCGCAACCCAGACAAAGCCACCGTCGAGTTGATCTTCGTGAATCCGAAAGGCGCCGGTCCGGAATGGGCCAAGACCTCACTCCGCGAGCAGGCGGCTGCCATTCCGCATGTGCACCTGATCGACGATGACGGCACGCTCGCGCACCGGTTTGGCGCGGAAACCTCCGGCTACGTCGTGCTCTACAACGCCGATGGAAAATTGCTCTTTAGCGGTGGGATCACGCGCTCGCGCGGCCATGAAGGCGACAACTCGGGTCGCCAGGCAATTTGCGCGCTGTTGAGTGGAAACACAGATGTCGCCCGGGGCGCGAAGACGCCCGTTTATGGATGTCCCCTGTTTACACCAGGGTCCTGTGCCGACCCTAGCTGTTCGGCCGACCGGACTGGAAAGTCGCCATGAAGCCCTTGCAAACGCGAATCGCGGAACTCGCCGCTCAGGCCGAGACGAAGATCTGTGGTCAAACCGACCGGATGTTCTCTGGCCTGCTGTTGTTTCAGTGGGTAGCCGGCTTGGCCGTGGCCCGTTGGATCTCCCCACTCACTTGGGCCGGTGCGCAAAGCAGCGTACATGCCCACGTGTGGGCGGCGGCTTTGCTCGGGGGCGGAATTATCACGCTCCCGCTGTGGCTGGCCTTCAATCGTGGCGGCGCGGTCATTACGCGGCACGTGATCGCCGTCGCCCAGATGTTGTCTTCGGCCCTCTTGATTCACTTGTGCGGGGGGCGACTCGAAACTCACTTCCACGTTTTCGGCTCGCTGGCCTTCTTGAGCTTTTATCGCGACTGGCGCGTGATCCTCACGGGAACGGTCGTGGTCGCTGCCGACCACTTCCTGCGCGGCTTGTACTGGCCCGAATCGGCCTACGGGGTCGCAACCGGAGCCGAATGGCTCTGGCTGGAACATGCCGGCTGGGTCGTGTTCATCGACATCTTCCTGGTCTATTCGTGCGTCCGCAGCCGCAAAGAAATGTGGGCGATTGCCGAACGCCAGGCCAAGCTGGAAGACACCAACGCCACCATCGAACAAACGATCTGCGAGCGAACCAGCGACTTGCAGGAGCGCACCAACGAGTTGCAGGAAGCTTGCGAACAGAAAAATGCCATCGTGCAGACCGCGCTCGACGCCGTCGTCGGCATGGGATCGGACGGACGCATCACCGGCTGGAATTCGCAAGCCGAGCAAATCTTCGGCTATTCCGCCGCGGAGGCCGTCGGCCGTCGCCTCTCTGAGACGATCATTCCGGAACGGTTGCGGGCCGAACACGAGGCCGGTTTCCGCCGATATCAGGCGACGGGCGTCTCGAACGTGCTCAACCGCCGCATCGAGATGACGGCCCTGCGCCGCGATGGGAAGGAATTCCCGGCCGAGCTGTCGGTCGCCGCAAATCGCAACGGAGCGGCGGTCAGTTTCTGCGCCTTCGTGCGCGACATTACCGATCGCCTCCAGGCCGCAGAGAATCTGTGCCGGGCCAAAGAGGCGGCCGAAATGGCCAACTCGGCCAAGAGTGAATTCCTGGCCAATATGAGCCACGAAATTCGCACGCCGATGAATGGCATCCTCGGCATGACCGAATTGCTGTTGGACACAGAGCTGACCGCCGAGCAGCAGGAATCGCTCGACCTGGTCAAATCGTCCGCCGAATCTTTGATGCGCGTGATCAACGACATCCTCGATTACTCGAAGATCGAAGCGGGTAAGCTCGATCTCGACCCGGTCGAGTTCCAGCTCCGCGACGCTTTGGAAGACACGCTGAAGACGCTTGCCTTACGGGCTCACCGCAAAGGCCTCGAACTGACGTGTGACATCGCAGCCGACGTGCCGGTACGCGTGGTCGGCGATCCGGGTCGCTTGCGGCAGATCATCGTCAACCTCGTCGGCAATGCCATCAAATTCACGGAAGCGGGTGAGGTCGTCGTTCGTGCTCGACTGCGAGACCAGTCGGCGGATGGCTTCCAGTTGCAGTTCGAGGTGGTGGACACCGGAATCGGCATCCCGCCCGAAAAGCAGCAGCTCATCTTCGATCCGTTCTCACAGGCCGACGGCTCGACGACGCGACGATTCGGCGGCACCGGCCTGGGCTTAACGATCTCGTCGCGACTCGTGGCGCTGATGGGCGGACAGATCGGCCTTGAGAGTCAGGCCGGAAGTGGTAGCACCTTTCATTTCGACGCGCATTTCGGCCGCGCCCAATCGCCGACTGCCGAAAAACCTTCCAGCTCGCCGAAGCTGCAAGGTCTTCGCGTGCTCGTCGTGGACGACAACGCGACCAACCGACGCGTGCTCACTGGCATCCTAAGGATGTGGCAAGCTCGGCCGACCGCCGTGGACGGTGGACCGGCTGCGGTTCAGGAACTGCGGCGGGCCGCAGCAGCAGGTGAACCGTATCCGCTGTTGCTCACCGACGCGATGATGCCCGAGATGGACGGATTCATGCTCGTCGAAGAGCTGCGCAAGGAACCGAGCCTCGCTCCGCGAACGATCATGATGCTGACCTCGGCCGATCGGCAAACCGACGCGGCACGCTGCCGTCGGCTGGGAATGTCCGCCTATCTCGTCAAACCGGTGAAGGCCGACGAGCTGCAAATCGCCATCCTGGCGGCCCTCAGCGGCGTCAACCGTGAGAAGCGCGCCGTGGCGCCGGCCCGTCAAACGGCGATTGTCGCGACCGGCGAGTCGCATCCGCCGAAGCGGCTGCGGATTTTGCTGGCGGAAGACAATCCGGTCAATCAGCGCGTGGCAATGCACATCCTCCAAAAGGGAGAGCATTCGGTCTTGGCGGTCGGCAACGGCCGCGAGGCGGTCGACGCGCTGGCCCGCGAAGACTTCGACGTCGTTCTGATGGACGTCCAGATGCCCGAAATGGACGGCTTCGAAGCGACCGACTTGATCCGCACCAACGAGCAGATCACCGGTCGACACGTGCCGATTGTCGCCATGACGGCACACGCGATGCAGGGAGATCGCGAGCGTTGTCTCGAGGCGGGCATGG
>DASRXU010000328.1:0-13175 GCA_035687365.1 Planctomycetaceae bacterium
ACCTCAAGTTGCGGTGGAAGCCTTGCGGGCGCTCGTCGAGACGGGACATCCGCGACTGTTGGATCTGCTCAAAGATGCGCTGGCGCGCGGCACGGCCCCGGTGCGTGAGGAGGCATTTCAATTGCTCGCGAAGCGGAGCGATCCGCAGAGCGAAGAGTTGGCGCTCGAATATGCGCTGCAATCGATGAAGGCGGGCACACCGAGCCCGAGCGCGTACGAGTTGCTCAACCGCACCAAGGATCCTCGGGCCATTCCCTTGTTGCTGGCTGCGCTCGATCGAGCCTCCGGCAGTCGGACGCAGATCATCAATGCCCTGGCTCAAATCGGCGACCAGTCGGTCGGCGACGCGCTGGCGGCGAAGTACCCGACATTTTCCGACCGCGACAAGGGGACCACGCTCAACGCGCTGCAACTGCTCAAGTCGCCGCACTTTCGCCGCTTCGCCGGCGAGGCTTTGCTGCGGAGCGATACGGCGCTCGTGAGCACGGCCATCACGGGTTTGCAGAACGACGGCAGTCCACTCGCGGTGCAACTCATGGTGGTTGCGCTCGATTCCTCGCAAAATCCGACCATCTGGTCCTACCTCACGAACGCGCTCGCGAGTTTCGGAACCACGGAGGCCAAGCTGGCTCTCAACCGCGCGCGGGATTCCGAGAATCTCCGCAAGCGCAAGCTGGCGCTCGATGCGCTGAAGATGATGAGCCAACGTTCGCCCGGGTATCCCGCCTTTCTGACCGCGCGTCAGTCCGCGCAAAGCGAACGTTGGGACGAGGCCATTGCCCGCTACAACGCGGCCATCGAACTCGACCCCGATCTCTCGGACGCCTATTCCGGCCGCGGCCATGCCGAGCTGCAGACCCAAAAACTGGCCGCCGCCCATAAAGATTTCTCGAAGGCCGTCCAGCTCGATCCCTACAGCGCCGAAGGGGTGAGCGGCTTGGGCATCTGCCAGGTGATGGAAGGCGACATCCAGACCGGGACGAAGACGATCGAGAAGTCGCGATCGAAGCTCAACGACGATTTTGTCTTCACTTACAACGCGGCTTGCGTCTACGGCCGGGCGCTGGAACAAACAAACAAGCTTCCGACAACGCCCGAGCGTGACAAAAAGGCCGACGAATTTCGCAAGAAGGCACTGGCCGACTTACAGCTCTCGGTGAAGCTCGGCTTTCCGGATCTCGACTGGATGAAGAAAGATTCCGACCTCAATTCGTTGCACGGCCTGTCCGAATTCAAGCGGATTGTCTCGCCGGACGAAAAACATTCGACTGAGGAAAATGGCGACGACAACAACGGCGACGCGAAGACGCCGGCCGACTCGGGGAGTAAGCCATCAGCGGGCAAGCCCTCCTCCGCCAAGACACCGTCGGTCAAGACAGGGGCCGGAAAAAAGCAGCCGTCCACGAAAGTGATCCCGCAGAAGACAGCGTCCCGCAACGAAGAACGCGGGGGCAACGCGACGACGGACGACGCGATCAAGGCCGACCAGATGTTCGAGGAAGCGCGGCCGTAATGGTGTATCTCGACCGCATCTACACCAAGAGCGGCGACCAGGGGCAGACCTCGCTGGGCGACGGCTCGCGCGTTTCGAAGACCGATGACCGGATCGTCGCCTACGGCACCGTCGATGAACTCAACTCGCTGATAGGTGTGGTGATTGTCGCTGGCCCGCCCGAGCCCGTCGCGTCGCGTCTGAAACACATCCAGAACGACCTGTTCGATCTCGGCGCCGACTTGTGCGTGCCCGCGACCTCGGGACCCGACACCGAAGGGCGATTGCGCGTCGCGGCCGAACAGGCGACCCAACTCGAGCATTGGATCGACGAAGCGACCGAGCAGCTCGAACCGCTCAAGAGTTTTGTGCTGCCCGGCGGGACGACGGCGGCCGCCCATTTGCATCTGGCGAGAACCGTTTGCCGCCGGGCAGAAATCAAGGTGCTGACGCTGGCCGAGTCGGCGGATATCAATCCGCAGGTGATCATCTACCTCAATCGTCTGTCCGATTTATTGTTCGTGTGGGCGCGGCTCTGCAACGATTGCGGAAAGAGCGACGTGCTGTGGGTGCCGGGCAAATTTCGCTCGCCGCCGCCTGCTTGAATGGCCCGCCCACTCCAGATCGCACCAACGGCCGCAGCGCGGCTTGCCACTCGCTTGCACAGCAGCTAGGTTGAGAGTTTCCGCGCTCTAAAGTCGCCCGCCCCGGACGCCTTTCGAACTATTTTGAAGCAGGTTCTGCATGTACCGGTTCGTTTCGTGGCTGGATCAAGACGGACCGTCCGTCGTCACTCTGAGGTCGCTGTTGAGGGCTCTGGCCCTGAGCGTCGCCTTCGCCGGATGCCAACAGGAGCCGGCCAAAACCGCTACGACTCCGACGACACCCGCGACGTCGGAAGCAACGCACGAGAGTGCGGCGAAGGCGGACAACTCTGCCGAGAGCCCCATAGAAAAGCCGGCCGACAATCCGGCGGACGTCTCCGCGCTCAAGGCGGCAGGTGCCACTCTGCGATCGGCCGACGGCTCGGTCGTGCTGGTCGATCTCTCTGATCAGAACGGCACCGACGAAATTTTGTTGCACCTCAAAGGGCTGCCCGCGCTCAAAACGCTGATCCTGGCGGGCCCCTCCTACTCGCCCGAAGGACTCGCACATTTGGGCGAGCTTCCGCAGCTCAAACGACTCGAGCTGGAGTCAACGCGAGCCAATGATCTGGTGCTGGCGGCGCTCAAGCCGCTCGTCAACTTGGAGCTGCTCAAACTGTTCAAGACCGACGTGCGCGATGACGGCCTGAAACACCTGGTCGCCCTGGTGCGGCTCAAGGACCTCGACCTCCGCCGCACGCTGACCAGCGACCCCGGCGTGGCTAACTTGAAGGGTCTCGAGAATCTCAAGGCGCTCAAGCTGCAGGATACGCGCGTCACCGAAGCCTGTCTCGGCGATGTCAGCAGCTTCCCGCGGTTGGAAGGGTTGGGCCTTTCGGGGACGAACTTCGGCGATTCGGCTCTCAAAAAAATCGGCAAGCTCACGCGACTGCGTAGTGTGCAACTCGACGACACGCTGATCACCGACGCCGGCCTCGAAAATCTGGAAGGGCTCAAGGATCTCGACGTGCTGCACTTGCGGCGAACGCACGTGGGGGATGCCGGCCTGGCGCATCTCGCCGGCCTGTCGAAGATGCGCATCCTGATGCTCCGCGACACGCTCGTGGGCGATGCCGGATTGGCTCACCTGGCCGGCATGTCGCACCTCGACACGCTCGAAATCAGCGAAACACAAGTCGGCAATAAAGGGTTGGCGACGCTGGCCGGGCTGAAAAAACTGGCGCGACTGGAGATCTGGAAGACGCAAATCACCGCGGCCGGCATGGATTCGCTCAAAGGTCTCACCGACCTGATCGAGCTGAATCTCGATAGCGACGAGATTTCCGACGACAGTCTGAAGAATCTCGAGGGCCTCAAGCGGCTGGAGAGCCTCAACCTGGCCAGCACGCCGATCAGCGATGCGGGGCTCGAGCATCTCAAAGGGCTGACCGCGCTGCGGGCGCTCGACCTGAGCAACGTCAGCGACGTGACCGACGAAGGGATTCGGAAACTCAAGAAGTCGCTGCCGCAATGTCACGTCAAGCACTAACCAAACGGCCGGCGACTGGCGCCGTGCGGATGGCGTGGTTCGTCGTCGGCGTCGTTACAGCAGTCACATCCGCCCACGCCGACTCGTGGCCGCAATTTCGCGGGCCGAATGGATCGGGTCGCCCGACCGTCGACGTGCCCCTGCCGCACGAAATCGGCCCGACGAAAAATCTAGTCTGGTCGACCGAGCTTCCCCCGGGCCATTCGTCCCCAGTTGTGATGGCCAATCGCATCTTCCTCACGGGCGAACGGGGCAAGCATCTCGTCACGCTGGCGGTGGATCGCGCGACCGGCAAGCTGCTCTGGGAACGCGATGCGGGCAACGACCACCTGGAGGAGATTCACCACATCGGCAGCCATGCCCAGGCGTCGCCCGCGGCGGACAACGAGCGGGTCGTCTGCTTCTTCGGCTCCTGCGGCCTCCTCTGTTACAACCACGCAGGCAAGCTGCTGTGGAAAGTGCCGTTGGGGCCTTTCAAGAACAATTACGGCGCGGCGAGTTCGCCCATTCTCGTCGGCAACCTGGTGATCTTGAATCAGGACCACGATATCGACTCGTTCCTGCTGGCGGTCGACAAACAGACCGGCAAAGTCGTGTGGAAGACCGATCGGTCGGAATTTCCGCGCGGTTTTTCGACGCCCATCGTTTGGAACAACGAGGGTCACGACGAGATCGTCGTTTCGGGCGGTCTGCGGGTGTGCGCCTACGAGCCCGACCAGGGCCGCGAGCAATGGACGGTGCATGGCTCCGCGCGAACTTGCAGCATGACGCCCGTCGTCGGGAGCGACGGCACGCTGTTCGTCACGGAATGGACGCCCGGCGGTGACGAGAACGATCGCATCGTGGCCGACCCGTTTGACGAGATCGTCGCGCGGTACGACGCGAACAAGAATCATCAGCTCGAGCGAGATGAATTGCCTCCTGGTCCGCTGGCCAGTCGCTTCGATCAGATCGATCGTGACAAGAACGGCCATATCACCGCCGTGGAGTACAACTGGGCGCGGAACATTTTCAACTCGGCGCAAAATGGCACGCTGGCGATCGGCCCAGGCGCCCGCGGCAACGCGACCTCCACCCACGTTCGCTGGCGCTATGCCAAGAACCTCCCTTACATTCCTTCGCCCGTGTTCGACCAGGGCCGTCTCTTCCTGATCAAAAGCGGCGGGATCGTGTCGTGCGTCGACGCGGCCAACGGCCAACTGCTCAAGCAGAGACGAGCGCCCGGATCGCACCAGTATTTCAGCTCGCCCGTGATCGGCGACGGCATGTTACTGATCCTCGACGACGCGGGAATCGCCACGTTCTTGACCGCGACACCCGAGTTGAAGGTGATCTCGACGACCAACTTCGACGAGCCGGCTTTCGCCACGCCCGCTCTAGTCGACGGCCGCATCTACCTCCGCACCAACAAGCGGCTCCACTGCTTCGGCCAGTCGCACTAGACGCCGACTCGCGCGACTTCACGCAGGGCGTGGAAATTCAGCGACGATCTGCGGCACATAGCGGCCAAGCGCGTCCTGCCAGGTCGGCATTCCGACCCCGGTCGCCGCCGCGAGCTTCGAGCAATCGAGCACGCTGTAGGTTGGGCGTTTAGCCTTCTGCGGAAAGTCGCGCGAGGGGATGGCCGCGACCTGCGTGTTGAAACCGGCGGCTCGAAGGATCTCGCAGGCAAATCCGTGCCAAGTCGTCTGGCCGGCGTTCGTTGCGTGGTACAGGCCGAACTGTCTCGTGGGAAGCAAAGTCCAGATGGCCGCGGCGATGTCAGCGGCAAAGCTCGGGGTGCAATGTTGATCGTCGACCACTTTGAGTGGCCGCCCCTCGGAGGCCATTCGCAACATGGTGCGCACAAAGTTGCCTTTGCCCGCGGTTTGAGCGCGTCCGTACAGCCCGCACGTCCGAACGACGAAGTGCGAAGGACACTCGGCCCGCACAAACTCTTCACCGGCCAGCTTGCTGCGCGCATAGACGCTGGCGGGTGAAGTGGAGTCGGACTCGACGTGCGGAACACGGCGCGCGTCGTCTGAGAACACGTAGTCGGTGCTGACGTGCACGAGCACGGCGTGATGCCGCGCGCACCAGCGGGCCAAATTCTGCGGACCGATGGCGTTGGCCGCGTGAGCCTGTTCGGGTTCGTCCTCCGCTCGATCGACAAAGTTGTACGCAGCCGCGTTGATTACGCAATCGGCAGCAGCGGCAGACAGCGCAGTATCGACGCTGGCGGCCTTGCAGATTTCAATTTCCGCGTGCGCGAGCGGCACGATCGAAACGTCGGGCGGGCGAGTGGCGTCCAGTGCGGTTCCCAATTGGCCGGCGGCGCCGACGAGGGCAACTCTCATGCGATTTCTCTGAGCGCCGTTACGCAACTTCGCGCACGATGCGTTTCTTCAACACCGACCTGGCCGGCCTGAGTTTCGGTGAACGGGTGGATCAAAAAGCCGGTCCTTCGAGCTCAAAAGCCCCGGAAAGCGGCTAACTGTGAACCAATCCGCCACGAAACCGATTGTGCTCGGAACCTTTGGTTCTGAGGCCGGTTTAAAGAGTATAGAATCGCTTAGCGACCTATCGAGCCAGCGAGCCCGTTTAGAACGTTTGTCCACTGGAGCGGACTATGAGTCGGACGCATACGCAACAGTTAGCAGCGGCTCGAACACGGACGCCAGCTTGGGGGTTTCTCACGAGCCTTGGTGCCGTCGCGAGCTTGCTATTCAGCGCCGCGACTGGCTTCGCTGCTGACGCTCCGGCGAAGGGGGACAAAAGCGACGTTAGCTCGACTCAAAAGGCGAGTGCGTCGTCCTCCAAAGAGTCTGCTTCGAAAGACGCCGTCAAAGGTGAGAAGTCTTGGAGCTCGGATTCGTCCGCTCCGAAGCCGACTGCTCATCGTCCGCGGCCGAACGTCAACTTGAAAGACTCAGCGGCCGTTGCTGCGGCCGTCGACAAGCTGATTCTGCAGAACCTGACCGAAGCAGGAACGCAGCCAGCGCCCCGCACCTCCGACGAAGATTTTCTGCGACGCATCCATTTCGATCTCGCGGGGACCGTGCCCGGCGCGCGAGAAGTGACGCTATTCGGCCTCGAGCCCGATCCGCAAAAGCGAGACAAGGTCATCGATCGCCTCCTGTCGAGCGAAGAGTACGCCCACAACTGGGCCGAGTACTGGCGGGACGTGATTTTCCTCCGTGCGACCGACATGCGGGGCCGGATCATCGAGGGCGTCTTCGAGAAGTGGATGTCCGACCAGATTCGCGAGAATCGCGGCTGGGACAAAATCGTGACGTCGCTGCTCACCGCGTCTGGCCCGGTGAATGAACACGGCGAGACGGCCTTGATCTTTGCACACGCGGGCGATGCCGACGAAATCGCCGCCGAGACCTCCCGCATTTTCCTGGGCATTCAAATCCAGTGTGCGAACTGTCACGACCATCCGAACGACAAGTGGAAGCGACATCAATTCCACCAATTGGCCGCCTTCTTCCCGCGAGTCAACGTGCGCCGCATGAAGGGCAGCACAGATCCTCGCGCGTTCGAGGTCGCCTCCTACGACGAGCCCGCCGCGAATGGCAAGGGGCCGGGTAAAGGCAAGGGCAAGAAGGGGGGCGACTTCCTCGAACATCCCGAACGCCTGTTCGCACGCTTCGATCGCAATCACGATGGCAAGATCACGAAAGCCGAAGTGAAGGGCACGCAGTTTGAAAAGCCTTTCGAGAAGTTGCTGGCCAATGCCGACGCGAATAAGGACGGCGCATTGACCATCAAAGAAATCAAGGAGATGCCCGCTCCCGGCGGCAAGAAACGACCGACGGCCGAACATTACATGGCCGACCTCAAGAACCCCTCGTCGAAGGGGACGAAGATGGAGCCGATCTTCTTCGTCAACGGCAAGCGGCCCAAATCGGGCCTGCCCGACGAAGAGCGACGGCACGCCTTGGCCAAGTATCTCACCGCAGACGTCGATCCCTGGTTCTCGCGAGCCTACGTGAATCGCATCTGGTCGGAGATGGTGGGCGAAGGCTTCTACATGCCGATCGACGACATGGGGCCGCAACGCCAAGCGCGGATGCCCGAAGTGCTCGATCTGCTGGCCGACGCCTGGGTCGCCAACAAGTACGACATGCAGTGGCTGTTCCGCACGATCGCCCGCACCGAGACGTATCAGCGAGAGATTCGGCCCAAGGATCCCTCGGTCGAGTCGCCTCCCGTTTTCGCCGCCAGCACCCCCAAGCGTCTACGGGCCGACCAGTTGTTCAACGCAATCACGAAAGTCTTGGGAATCGAGGGGGTCGATCCGAAGGAATCGGAGTATGTGGGCGCAGCGGGCGGAAAGAAGCGGCCGGGCCGCAACCCGCGAGCCCAGTTCGCCTTCTTGTTCGGGTATGACCCGTCGACCAGTCCCGACGATCTGACGGGCAACGTGCCCCAAGCTCTGTTCATGATGAATTCGCGGCTGATCAACAGCCTGATTCACGCTCAGGGACAAACGCGGCTCGCCACCATCCTCGAGAAATATCCGGACAACAAGGATGCCGTTCGTGAAGTCTACGTGCTGACCTTGGCCCGCGAGCCGTCCGACAAGGAAGAGAGAGTCTGTCTCGATTACGTGAAAGACGTCGGCAACCGCCACGAGGGCTTTGAAGACGTCATGTGGAGCTTGATGAACTCCAGCGAGTTCTTGTCGAAGCGCTGACGCTGCGTAGCATTTCTTAGGAGCCGCGCACGAAGTAAGCGGTTCTTGAGCGCTGGAATATCAGAAAGAATGTAAGGCACCGCTTACTGCGTGCGCGGCTCTTCATGCCGCTTAGCCCATAAAAGGATCCGGTCATGAGCTTTTTCCAGCACCAACACGTGCAGTTCCAGAACCGATACGACCTCTCGCGCCGCAGTTTCCTGCAGTTCGTTTCGGCAGGGGCCGTCGCTGCGGGAACGGTCAATTTCCGCCAGTTGATGAGCTTGCAGGCGGCCGAGCTGCGGAAGCAGGACCGGGCGATGATCCTGCTGTGGATGCAGGGGGGGCCGAGCCAGTTCGAGACCTTCGATCCCAAGCCCCAAACCGAAAACGGCGGACAAACAAAGGCTATCCCGACCGCCGTCTCCGGCATTCAAATCGCCAACGGCTGGGAGCAGACCGCCAAGGTGATGAACGACATCGCGCTGATCCGCTCGGTCACGAACAAAGAAGGACAGCACCAGCGAGCGACTTACCAGTTGCACACGGGTTACCTGCCCACGGGCAGCGTGCGGCACCCCAGCCTGGCCGCCAATATCGCGAAACAACTCGCCGACCTTTCGCATGATCTGCCCGCCGTCGTCTCGGTTGGCCAGACGATCGGCTCGGGCTATTTGGGCGTCGACTATGAGCCGTTCGTCGTCGACAACCCGAGCCAGCTTCCGCGCAACCTCGAAGCGCCCGTGACTGCGGGTCGCTATTCGCGTCGGCTGGGGCTGCTCGACAAGCTCGAAGACGATTTCGCGGGGCGCGGCGGGCAAACCGTCGTCGACAATCACCGTCGGCTGTATCAGAAGGCCTCGAAGATGGCCCTGAGCTCGAGCGTTAAAGCGTTCGATATCAATCAGGAACCCGAAGAGGTGCGAGCGAAATATGGCGACAGCGACTTCGGCCGCGGCTGCCTGCTGGCGCGCCGGTTGATTGAGGCGGGCGTCACGTTCGTCGAAGTGCAAAGCCGCGGCTGGGACACCCACGACGACGTTGTTGGCCGCGTCGGCAAGCTGAGTGCGTCGGTCGATCCGGGCTTCGCGGCCCTCGTGTCCGAGCTCAAGGAGCGCGGGCGGCTCGACAAGACCCTGATCGTTTGGATGGGCGAGTTCGGCCGCACACCGAAGATCAATCCGCGCGCGGGTCGTGACCATTACCCGCGCGTTTTCAACGCGGCCATCGCCGGCGGCGGCATCCGCGGCGGACAGGTGATCGGTTCCTCGACGCCGGACGGGACGACAGTTAAAGATCGCCCGGTGACGATCCCCGACTTGTTCTGCTCGGTCTGCAAGTCGCTCAGCATCAATCCAAGGATCGAGTCGATCAGTCCGCTGGGCCGGCCGCTGAAGATCGTCGACGGCGGCAAGCCGGTCGACGAAATGTTCGCCTGATCCACGACTCGTACCAGTTCGCTCGCTGTGATGCCGCGCTAAATCTGCGCCGCCGGCTCGGCGTAGACGCGAGGCCGTGGCATCTCGAGTTCCCGGGCACTCTCGAGAGCGCGGGCCCTGTAGCGCGCGACTGCCGGGATCACGACTTGCTCCCGCGCGGTTCTCAGCCAGCCTAACGCTTGTCGCCGGGCGATGGCTCGGAACCAGAAGAGGGCCAAGGCCGCGTACGCGATCCACAGTCCCGCGCCGAGCAAATCGGTGGACAGATCGGACTCGTGATATTCGACCGACTGGAGCGTCGCCACCCATTGCGCTTGTTGAGCCGGCGTGAGGGGAGGTAGGTGAGCGGGGTCGGACATGGGCAGCGGTCCTGGGGCTGGCAAGGTTTTCTGAAGGCAGTTTCCTTCCAGCTAAGGCGGCCAAGGACCCCCGAACGGACGCGCGTTTCGTCAAAATTTTGGCAAAATCTCGCGATGGCAGCCAAAATCGTGAATTCTTTGGACCGCCCAAAAATTGCGCGTCCGGTTCGATCCCCGCCGTCGCCCTATTCAATGAGGGGTGATGCTCCGCAGTCAGTGTCTGCTTGAGCGGCACGCGATTTCGGGGCTTGCCAATGCTTCGCTCTGCTTCGAGTTCTACAATCGGACAGCATGCCATCATTTCAGGTCGCAAAGTCGTCTGTGATGCCGGATAGTCCGGCCGGTCCCCCGGGAGACGACCTGGTTGACTTGTTGACCGAGGCGCAACGGGGTTCGCAAGCAGCGATCGGCCGGTTGCTGGAGCGGCAACGGGCTTATTTGTGGGCACTGGCCCATGAAGAGATCGCGGGCGATTCGCACCTCACGTTTACCGTGGCCGACATCGTGCAATCCGCTCAGCTCGAAGCGCTGCGCGACCTGGCGGCTTTTCGAGGATCGTCCGAGGCAGAATTCCGATCGTGGTTGCGGCACATCCTGCGGAACAATGTTGTTGACCTGAGACGAGCCCGTGACCGACGTCTTCCGAGAGCCAGCGGCGAAGCGGCCCGCGTCGACCAACAGGCCGACGTGGCCGATCGAAGCCCCAGCAGCCAGGTCTCCGCGGGCGAGCTGGGCGACAAACTGCGTTTGGCCATCGACAAGCTGCCGCCCGACGAGCGGACTGTCATCGAACTGCACTACTTTCAGGGAAAAGCCTACGCCGAGATCGGCGCGAGTTTGGATCGTTCGCCCGAAGCGGTACGCAAACTGTGGGGTCGAGCCCTCGTGCGGCTGCAATCGGTGACGAGGAACCTGCAATGAACGCCCGTGTCTCAAGTCCGCCGGATTTGGATCCCGATCTCGAAGTGTTGATGTCTGAACTGGACGACGCACTCTTCGACGGGCGCCCCACGCATGAGTTCGAGCGCCAGATCGTCGAACAGTTCGGCGAGGACTCCTCGCACATCGTGTCGACTCTCAAAGCCCTGCACTCGGCCCGCGCGGTGTCCCTCTCGCAGTCCAGCTCGGGTGCAAGCTCGGGCTACGGGTCTCCGGGCTACAGGTCTTCAGGATACAGTGGAACGGCAACGTCCGAGCAGACTGGCGGCACGTCCGAAGGGACGACGTGGGTGCGCGCCACGAGCGGCCTGGCGAAAACTGTATTCGGGCGATTCGAGATCATGGAGCGGCTCGGGTCGGGAGGTGCGGGAACTGTGTTTCGCGCCCGCGATTCGCAGTTGGGGCGACTGATCGCCCTCAAAGTGGCCCGCGCCGAGGCCCTCTTTTCGAGCGAAGCCAAGCAGCGTTTCGTGCGCGAGGCCCAGACGCTCGCTGCCCTGCGGCACCCGAACATTATTCCGATTTACGAATTCGGAGAATCGGGCGGGCTGCCTTACATTGTCGAGGAACTCTGCGAGGGGCCCAATCTGGCCGTTTGGCTTCGACAGCAAGTCAACGCCCAACGACCGGTCCCGATTCGGACGGCCGTCCAATGGACCCTCGTGCTGGCCGAGGCCGTCGCACACGCTCACCGCTCGGGCATTGTCCATCGCGATTTGAAGCCGTCGAACGTGCTGTTGGCGCCGCCCGCCGAACCGAAGTTCCCTGTCGATAAGGATGCTGCTGAGAGTTTTGTCCCGCGGGTCACCGATTTCGGAATCGCCAAGCTCTTCGAATCGGAGGAGTCGGTCACAGCCAGCCAGGCCGTGCTCGGGACGGCCGCGTATATGGCCCCCGAACAGGCCGAAGGCCGCTCGCGCGAGGTTGGGCCGCCGGCCGACGTCTACTCGCTGGGCGTTCTGCTGTACGAACTTTTGGCGGGTCGGCGACCAATCGAGGGACGTAGCGACGTCGACACTCTGCGACGCGTGCTGACCGACGAGCCGCTGCCTCTCTCTCAAGTGCGGCCCGACGTCCCGCGGGATCTCGAGGCGATCTGCCTCAAGTGCTTGGACAAGGATTTCGCGAATCGCTACCCGTCCGGAGCCGAGCTGGCGGAGGACTTGGCGCATTTCCTCATGGGTGAGCCCGTATCCGCCAGGCGTTTGCGTCCGGCCGCGCGGATGATCCGCGGACTCCGACGGCGTCGCATTTCGCCGACCGCCGTCTTGCTCGGCGCATTTTTCGCGTTGACGCTGCTTGCGGGCATCTTGATTCTTCGAACGCGTAACGGCGACTTGATCATCTGGCAGAGCGATGGGTCGAAGTCGCAGGAGGCGATTGACCTCGCCCGCCAGACTTATCGGGACGATATTCACCGAGCGTCTTTGCTGCTGCACCCCAAGGAGGGGAATGTCCTCGCGCGCCGCGCGATGGCTGATGAGGCCCGAACGATCCTTGCCGCATACGTTCCACAAAAGAATGGCGACGACGTCCGCGGCTTTGAATGGCATTACTTGTGGAAGATCAGCCAGCCACAAACGTCGGCGCGGATCCTCCCGGTGCGGACGATGTGGGCTCATCAGGGACCGGTGTACTCGGTCTGCTTTTCTCCGGATGGCCGCTACGTCGCAGCGGCTTCGGCAGACAGAACGGCCAGCGTCTGGGATGTCGCCACCGGGCAGCGGCGTTTTACGCTCCGGGGGCATACGCACGAGGTCAACTGCATCGCGTTTTCACCCGATGGCAAAACGCTGGCGACGGCTAGTGAGGACGGCACAGTTCGCCTGTGGGATGCCGCGACCGGCGCATTCCGCGAAACGATCTGGAAATACACCACCGAGATTGGCACGCTTGCGTTCAATCCGACCAACGCGCAGCTCGCGTGTGGGGCCAAGGACGGGCGGCTGACGGTCTGGCATTGTGCCGGGCCATCGGATTTGGATGTCACGTCGCATCAAATTGCCACCAAGAAGTTTGGCGGCACAATTAACCAGGTGGTTTTTTCCGCGGACGGCAAACAGCTCGTGACGGCGAGTTTCGATGGCAAAGTGCGCATCTTTGAGGCCATCGGGGCATTTGACGAGGTTGCGACGCTCGAAGTACCCGATCCG
>DASRXU010000329.1:0-42271 GCA_035687365.1 Planctomycetaceae bacterium
CACCTGGTAGTGGACGGTGAACGATTCGGTCGAGAAGCCGTAGTTGTACCCGCCGTTAAGAGCGCGGACGTTCGCTTCCGCCACCGCGGGGTTCTTGCCGAACTTGTCCTTCACCCACTGCAACGTCGGCTTCGAGTCGCGTTCGTACAGCCAGTAAACGAGTCCGAGGGCAAAGAAGTTACGGCAACGGTCGGCTTCGCGTTGTGAAAGGCCGAGTCCCTCGACGGCGTCACGCGTGAGCCGGGTCATCGGCACTTTGTGGACCCGGTAACCCGCCAGCGAGGAATTGTCCTCGAGCGGATTGGTGGCGTAGCCGGCTTTGCTGAGGTTACTACGGTCGAACGCATCCTCGTTGAGGATTAGCGTGCCGCCGCGCTTCAGGTCGGCCAGGTTCGTCTTCAGAGCGGCCGGGTTCATGGCGACAAGCGTGTCGACCGTGTCTCCGGGCGTGTAGATATCGTGTGCGGAGAAGCAGAGCTGAAAACCGCTGACGCCCGCCAGTGATCCGGCGGGGGCGCGGATTTCGGCCGGAAAGTCGGGCAGCGTGCTCACGTCATTGCCGAACACCGCCGACGCATTGGTGAACTGCGTTCCGGCCAGCTGCATGCCGTCGCCCGAGTCGCCACAGAAACGCACGACTACGGTTTCGAGTTGCTCGATCTTTTTGCCGTTGAGACTTTCTGGAGCCCGTGTCTCGGTCGTCGCCATCAGTCACTCGCTCCTCGGATGAAAAACTCGTCCGCCGCGGGAGTCATGCAGGCGGACGGATCAAAAACTTGCTCAGTCAATCGCTCTGGAAACTGCTTGGTCCTTAATGCTTCGGTCTTGCAAGCGGGTCACGCTCCCTCGCGGTCTTTTGCGATCATGCGGTCGTGCGAGGCTTGGTTGTAAACCGTGGCCGGAAAATGCTCGACAAGAAAGTGAACCAGGGCCTTCACGTCAACGATGGCAGTTGGAACGCCTGCTGCGTCGACAACGGGCAAGCGCCGATAACCGCCCTCGTCCATCGAACGGGCGACTTCAAACAGAGTTTCGGCCGTCGTGACGGTCTTGGGATTGCTGGTCATCACGTGCGAAAGGGGCATATTGAGCCCGCGGTCTCCCGCGATCACCCGCATCAAGTCGCGTTCTGTGAAGATGCCGACGACTTTGCCAACGGCGCAAACCAGGGCGCTGCCGTGGCTCTCTCGGCGCATAGCAGCAGCCGCCTCGGCGACGGTGGCCGTCGGCGGCAGAATCGGACACGGAGTCAGCTCCAAATCTCCGACACACGTCGATTGGAGAATGCTCCGCAGCTCCCGCTGGGCGGGCTGATCGGACATCGCTTTAACTCGGCATCAATCTTCGAGAACGAACGGGGTTGTCACTGTCGGTTGCTAGGGCTTAGCGCTGACGCAATTGTGTCGGCGAACACTTGGCGCTCATCGAGCCGGTGGCCATTGCTCGCGGTCTTCGAGCGACCGAAGTCCGACCTCTCCGCTCCGAACGACCACCGCGTTTCGCCGTCAGAAGGCATCCCTACGCACCGCAAACGCCGCAGCATACCAAGATCCGCAGTCGGTAACCACAACCCGGTTTGCGCGGCCGGCAGGGGCACCGCATTCGTTTCTGAGGGTATTCTTGCACGTTGGCCAGTTGAGGGAAAGGTCATTGGACAAATTCCCGGCCGCGAATTCTGACGTAATTTGCGGGCCTGTTCAGATGACACGTCGACGACGGCAGCTCGGCACCGATCGCCCGCCTTTTTCCCGGCTTTCTGTCCCCACGTCAAAATCAACTTCCGAGACACGGGACTGCGTCCCACGCAGGCTCGGCGTGGCGGCGGACCTATTGTCGCGTCTCGGCAATTCTGGGATAAGACGGCCAAAATCGCCCGTCCGACTCTCAATATCGGCCGCGCTCGGGGACGCCCGCAAAGTGTTCGTGTCGCCAGCCAATAAGAACTTGCGGGACGCGCTCGTTCGTCTGAATCTCTGCTCAGACCGCGATTTTCGGCGCTGCCGGCCAATTGTTCGCAAACTGGCGCGGGGCATTCCCGCCTTCGACTTCGTCTGGATCGATGCTCTCGTGCAGTTGGGCAGCCTGACCGCCTATCAGGCGAAAGTCCTTCAGTCGGCACCGCCGGACCAGCTTTGCATCGCGCATTGCGTCTTACTCCAGCATCTGGGTTCCGGGAACAACTCAACGACCTACCGCGCACGCGGCCCCCAAGGAGAGACGGTGGCCTTGAAGCGGTTGCGCGTGCCTGGCGATGAATCCGCCGGTGCCGCAATCGCCCTTGCGGATTGCATCGAAAGAACGCGAGGACTCGAATCGCCGTTTGTCGCGGCGCCCCAATCGTTGGCCCAGCAATCGGGCGAGTTAATTGTGATCGGCCGCTTTATTGGCGGGCCGAGTTGTAAAGAGTTACTCGTGCGGCGGGGGCGGTTTCCGTCCGAAGTGGTGGCGGAGATTGCTCGTCAGGTTGCGCAGGGCTGTGCCGCGCTCGAGGCTCGGGCTCTGCTGCACGGACAAATCCGCCTCGACAATGTGAGAATCACGAGCGCGGGAACCGCCGTGCTGGTCGATGGGGGAATCGGGAGCGCGGTGGGGCACAGCGTGCTCATCCGCTACGACGTGGCGCCGGAAGTCTATGACGCGATCGCTCCCGAGCGCATCGGCACGGGCAATCCACTGACGACCGCCAGTGAGGTTTACGCGTTCGGTTGCCTGCTGTGGCAATTGCTCGCGGGACGGCCTCCCTTTCCGACCGGTGATCCGTTGGCGAAGCTGGCCGCCCACCAATCTCGTAGCGTGCCCGATGTGCGGACGATCGCACCCGATGTGCCCGCTCCCTTGGCCGACGCGCTTCGCGCGTGTACCCAACGCAATCCCAACGAGCGTCCGGCGAGTTTCGCGGAGATCGCGCGGCGGTTTGGTGCGCCGCAGCCTCGCGGTCGGCAGCGTCTTTCTAGGTTTTTGCGCGGGTTCGACCGAGCGGCTCCGCCCGATCAACTGACGCTCGAACGACCGGCCCGCTTTCCAATTGCGACGGTCGCGTTGCTACTGTTCGTCCTTTCCGGGGCAACTCTGTTCCTGCTGCGGCACGGCGCGACGGCCGAACTGTTGCGAGTGGGCAACGGCGCGGCGGCGAAAGAATCGGATCCCGATCGCCCATCGCAGGACGGCGTCGAGACGCATCTACGAAGCCAGAGTGAAGATCGTCGGGCCGAGGTGGGCGCAGCCACGCCATCCAACCTATCTCCGGATATGCAGCGTGGGGAGACTACTCCACCTCTGCCGCCGCCGAACGCCGACGGGATTGTCGACCTGAGTGGCGGCTCGTACGAGGCGGAAGCAATCCGTTGCGTCGGCGACCTGATCATTCGCGGCACGGGCCGGGAGCCGGCGACGATCCTGGTCCGAGACCGGCCGTTTCGAGCCGGCTGTCGCAAATTTGTGATGGAGCACGTCTTCGTTCGCCAAGTCCAGCAAGCGTCGCTCGGTGCCCTAATGGAGATCCGCTCACAAGAAGTGGCGATCACAGGCTGCGCGTTTATTGGTCCGCAAACGTTCGCCAAGAGTGCGGACGATGCGCACGGTTCGGGTTGCGCCATCTCTTGGACGCCGGCTCCGGCTCGCGATCCCGATGCCGGGCGAATTCGATTGACCGATGCCCTCTTCTCCACCGGTCGGACAGCTTTGCGTTTCGAACAAGCGCCGCGTCGGGTGGAACTCGACAATTGTCTGAAGGTCGGTGGGACACTGCTCGAGTTTGAAGCCTGGAGCACCGACCGTGAAATGAACGTCTTTGCGGAGCACCTGACCTTGCGAAACGCGACCTGCCTGTGCCGGATGTCGCAGCAGCCAGCCCGATCCGGAGGGCTTTTGCGTCTCGTGCTCAAGGATTCGGCCTTTGACTTGGCCGGCGCGGGGAGCGCCTTGGTCCGCCTCGTGAGTTCGGCCGAACCGCCGGCGAGCGCCCGACCGATCACCGTCACCGGTCGGGACTCCGTGATCCGGCCAAGCGTCCCCATCGTCGCTTGGAAGGGCGGTGGAAAAGTGATGCCCGTTGAGTCGCGCGGTCTTGTCGTTGAGGGACTCACGGCAGGAGACTTTCAGTTCGTCGGACCGATTGGTGCCTCCCCCGCGGCATCCGCCATCGATCGCCAGTCGCTGGCGATCCCACGCCAATCGGACGAGCCGCCCGGAATTATCGTGGCACGCTTGCCGAGTGCGCTCGGCCTCGTGCGGACCGCACGTTGACAGTCATCGCCACCCTGGGGGACGATAAGAGGGTGCGACGACCATTCTTGATCATCGACGGATACAACCTTCTACATGCCGCTGGGCTCGCACGCCGCAAATACGGTCCGGGGCAACTCGAGCGCTGTCGGGCCCAATTGCTGGCCTACCTGGCGAAACATCTGACCGACTCGGAACGCGAACGGGCGACTGTCGTCTTTGATGCGGCCGAGGCGCCCCCCGGTCTGCCGCGGCAATTTACCGCCGCCGGAATTGCGATTCGCTTTGCCGCTCCGGGCAAAGACGCCGACGACACGATTGAGGAATTGATCGCCGCACACTCCGCTCCCCGGCAAGTGCGGGTGATTTCCAGCGATCATCGGCTGCAGCGCAGTGCTCAGAAGCGCCGGGGTGCTTTCATCGATAGCGAAGACTTCGTGCAAGAACTCGACCGTCGCGGCCCGATTTCCAAGGAAGGTGTTGACGTGCCACCCGAACCGCAGACAACCAAACAGCAGGCCGAGCGCAAGCAGACAGAAGAAGCAGAAACTGAACGCTGGCTCAAGGTGTTCGGCGAGATGCCAGAGGCCCAAGATTTTGCCGTCGATATTGGCCCCGGCAATTCCATCACGCAGGCCGATGTCCGACGTATTCAAGAAGAGATCGACCGTCAGGACGCCGATCCGCGCAAGCGCGGGAAAGCTGCTAAGCGAAAGATCTAAACCGATTAGGTCGCGTTACATTTTTCGCATCTCGAGGTCGGATCTATCCACACGAATAGCAATCTCCCTACGGGCGAGAGGCTACGGTTTAGAAATCTTTTTTGAACGCCAATTGACCCACCTGCCCCGGTTCAGCAGAATCGAGAATCGGGGCATCGCGAAAGATCCGACGGGCACCTTCTGCCCTTTCCTATTGTCTGTTGTCTGCCCCCATTTTGTACCGCCGCGGTTTTCTGGATCCGTAAGGGGCTGCTCGCGGTACGAGTTCTGTTCTGTCGTTGTCCTTTAGGGAATCGTAGAGACGCATGCGGGCCGCATTACCTCTCTGCATCGTCGGATTGATGGTCTCAACGCTAGCCGTCGGCTGCGGGCGCGAAGCGTACGAGCGCCGGCTGGACGAGAGCAAACGATATTTCACCTACCTCGACAAGTTAAATCAGAATCTCTCGGCGCCCTGGGTCGGCAGCGGGTTGAAGCTGCGGGTTCCCAAGCAGTTTCAGGAAATGCCGGCTCCGAAACCCAAGCCCAAGAAGGATCCGAAGAACGCTGCGAAAACTCCCGCCAAGGAAGTGCCCGAGGAACCGGTCGTCGCGGAGCGCGATCCACGGCAACCGACTTTTGCGGATCTCACCTTCCCGGGACTGCAGGGAGCCTTTACGACGAAGTTGTCCGTCGGGGGCAAGACGACGGAACCGGGTTGGCTGTATGTTCTGACCAACAGCGAACTGCTCGGCAGAAAGGGCTCGGACGAGAAAGCGGCCAAATTCAACAGCGACGTCCTTCACACCATTGCCCAGGCGGTGGGTCAAGCCGATCCCACGCCGGACAAATTGGCGACGAACGCCGTCCCCAAAGGAGAAGCCTGGGTGCCTAAGCGGACCTTCAAAGTAGTCCGTCCCGGTTTTGCCGCGTCGATCTTCAACAAGGACTACCGGATTGAAGTCTACAACTGCAAGCAGGAGAAGAACGAGGTCAGCCTCGTCTATGTCTTGCCTGAGAATGTGTCGGCCACCGAGAAGCTCGCCACCAACATCGACTTGAGCCTGGAAACACTGCAGCTCACGAAACTCGTGTCCAGCGCCGGTGGCGGCAGCAAGCCTTCAGCCAATCGCGGGCTCTGAGGCCTTTCATGACCCAGCCGGCGGAATCGACTTCGACCGGCGCGCGCGGTCCCTCTCTCTTGCGAGCCCTCGGGCCGGGCATGGCGATTGCCGTTGTCGTCGGCAACGTGATTGGCTCGGGCATCTATGTTAAACCCGGGGGCATCGCGCGCGACGCCGGCGACTTCCGCGTGATCCTGGCGGCCTGGGTGATCGGCGGGTTGATCTGCCTGGTGGGTTCGCTGTGCCTGGCCGAGTTGGGCGCAATGCTCCCCTCGGCCGGCGGCATCTACGTCTACCTGCGCGAAGCGTACGGGCGACCCGTCGCGTTCTTGTTTGGCTGGACCGATTTCCTGTTCAGCAAGCCGGCGTCGATCGGTGCGCTGACGGTTGTTTTCGTTGGCATGGTCACCAAGGAGCGGATGCCCCTCAACCCGTGGGCTGAAGTGGCCGTCGAATCGGCCGTCATCGCCGTCATCGCGTGGATCAATATCCTGGGCGTGATCTGGGGCGGCCGCTTGCAGGCGGTGACCACAATTGCCAAGGCCCTCTTCCTCGCGGGCGTCGCGCTGTTGCCGTTTTTCGCAGCCGAGTGGCTGTCGGTCCCGCTCGCGCCGGACAATCTCGCTAGCTCGGTGACTCCGGCCAAGGGCACCCTGCCCACGGCTTTTGCAGCCGCGCTATTGGGTGTGCTGTGGGCTTACAACGGCTGGGAATCTCTGGGAACGATGGCTGAGGAGATTCGCGAACCGCAGCGCAACATCCCGCGGGCGCTCTTCGGCGGGCTGGGCATCCTGATTGTGCTCTACGTTTCAGCAACGGTTGCCTATCACCTTGCGCTGCCGATGTCTGCACTCGTAGCCGCCGGCGATCACGGCGCAGAGCGGATGTGCGAGGTGTTACTAGGTAAGAACGGCGCCCTGCTGATGGCGGCCGGCATCATGCTCAGCACGTTTGGCGGGATCAACAGCAACATGCTCTTGGGGCCGCGTGTTTCGTTTGCGATGGGTCGTGACGGCGTCTTCTTCCGCAGCCTGGGGTGGGTGCATGCGTCTTACCGCACGCCCGCTTTTGCAATCTTCGTGCAGGCTGCAATGGCCGTCGCGCTCGTCCTCGGGTCATCGGTGTTGGTGCAGGTTTACGGCTGGGAGCACACGGTCTTCGACATCCTGACCGACTATGTCGTCTTTGCTTCGAGCATTTTCTACGCGCTGGCCGTGATCGCCGTAATGATCCTCAGACGCAGGCGGCCCGATCTTCCGCGCCCTTATCGCACGCTGGGCTATCCGGTCGCGCCCATCGTCTACGTACTGTTTTACTGCTGGTTTCTCTTCGAGGTCTATCGAGGCGATCCGAGGCAAGCGAACATCGGACTGGGGCTGATCGCGCTGGGGATCCCGGTTTATTTCACGTGGCAGATTCTCTATCCGCCCAATCGTGCCGTTCAGCCGGGAGAGCGGTCGGCTTGAGCCCGCCGGCGTCAACCCTTCGGCGCAGCGCTCGGTGTCGGGATGGGTGCTATTTCTTTTCGTTCTTTTCGCGCGGAGTCTGCGGGTTTGAGAGGCTCTTGGTATAGGCGTTGTAAAGGTCGCGAAACTCGGCGGGGGGTGTCGAACGGGGGCCCTCGATTTCGGGGACTCCCGCCTTTTTCAGGTTGGCACCGGAACGGCTCTTGGACGAGCGCTTGAAATCGAGACTCTTCAGCGTTTCCTCGAACTGGAGGCGACGCGCTTCGTCAGCCGGAGTGTTTCCACCCTGCTCGCCATGCGCCTGTCGGCGCATTCGTTCGACGAAACGCCGGACTTCGTCCTTGGTCCAGCCCAACTCTTTGAGAACCTTTTCGTCGACCTGGCCGCGACTGAGCTGGCCTTGCAGACGATTCAGAATCAAATCGGTGGCTTTGCGCGCGTAGTCGAGATTGGCCTCCTTTTCCGTGTTGTTGAGTGCCTCTCCGGAACCCGAGCCATTGCCGTTGTTGTGGCCTCCCCCGCCATTCTGGGTCCCTTGTCCCTTGCCCATTCCCGGCGAGCCTGGTTTTCCGTCGCCCTTCGAGGGCTGTTTGCCATCGCCCGATTTGCCGGGCTGCGAACTCTGGCCTGGCTCACCCGGTTTTCCGTCACCGCTCTTGGACTGACCGTCTTTCCCCGGCTGGCCGTTTTGAGCTTTCTCTCCGGGCTTCCCTTGCTGTCCCGGAGCGGGTTGACCGTTTTCCCCTTCTTTCGGCTGACCCTCTTCGCCAGGCTTTTGACCCTTTTGGGGTTGGCCGTTTTGGGGCTGTCCCTTTTGAGATTGCTCGCCCGGTTTGGGCGGAGGGCCGTCCTTTCCAGGCTGCGGACGAGCCGACTGATCGGCGGGCGACGACTGATCCGAGCCCTTCTGCGCAGCGGGATCTTGTTGAGTCGACTTCTGCTTGGCGCCCGGTTCGTTGGTCCCCTTTTGAGACAACGGACTTTCTTTATCCTGAGTGCGTTTGACGTCCCCGGTCTTGCCGACGCCCGATTGCTCGCTCCCGCGATCGTTCGGCTGCTGCTCGTTGCGCATGCTGCTCGCGTTGTCTTTGTCCGTCTTCTGATCGACGCCCTTCGGGGACTCTTCGGGCTCCTGCGCCTTGGCAGGTTTGCTCTTCGCTTTCTTATCGTCTGATTTCTCTCCTTGTGGCACTTCGCGAGACTTCACGTTGGGCGGATCATTCTCTGGCCGACCCGTGCTTTGCTTCGAACCGGCGTCGTGTTGCGGCTGCTGGTGATCGGCGTCTCGTGACGTGGCATCGGTTCCCTTGGTTGGGTCCTTGCGGTCCTGACTTTTGTCACCGCGATTGGGTTGTCCGTCCTGGGGAGTCGCCGACTTGGGATCTTTCTTGCCTTTCTCATCTCGTCCGGAATTCTGCGGCGACGCGTTTGGTTGAGACGGATTTTGTTGCGACGGGTCCTGTTGCGGATTGCCGCTTTGGCTGCCATCGCCTTTTTGATCGTTCGGGCTCTTTCCTGGAGATTGATTTGCCGAATCGGGCTTCGACGGCTGACCCGCATCGGACGGCGACTTCGAGTCGGAGGAGTGACCATTGTCCTTGTTGTCGGGAGCCGGCTGGTCTCCGGACGAGGACTGGCCTTTTTCGTCCTTGCCACGCGGCTGATTGGGTGCCGGTTGCGACTTATCGCCCGGCTGACCGCCGTCCGGCTTTTGACCGGCGTCGGGCTTTTGACCCGGTTCGGGTTTCTGGCCCGGTTCGGGTTTCTGGCCTGGGTCCTGCTTCTGGCCTGGGTTCTTATCCCCCGGTTGGTTGCCGGCTTGTTTGTCCCCAGCTTGTGGGTCACCAGACTTCTTGTCGCCGGGCTTGTTATCTCCCGCTTTGTTCTCGCTGGGTTGATTCTGCCCCGACGGCTTGTTTTCGCCGGACGGCTGGTTCTCACCGGGTTGTTTGTTTCCTTGGGGTTGCTCGCCCGATGGCTTGTCGCCCTGGCCACCGTCGGGTTTCTTGTCGTCTTGCGGGTGGGATTGTGCGTCCTTGTCCCCGGCACTTGGCGGAGTTGGAGCACTATTGCCGAAAGGCGTCCGGCCTGGCCGCTGAGTGATGGGATTGGGATTCGGGTTGTTGACCGCTCCGTTCGGATTAGCGGACTTGTCTGGATTTTGACCGTCCGGCTGTTTCCCGTTCGCGTTGGAGCCGTCGGGATTTTTGGCGTCGGGATTCTTGCCGTTCTGGTTCTGTCCGTCTTTCGCGTCAGGCTGTTTAGAGTCTGGCTGCTTGGAATCAGATGCTGAGCCCGGCTGGCCCTTGTCTCCCGGCTGCCCTGTCTTGTTATCGCGATCATCTTTGGCGGACGGATCGTTCGGCTTCGATTCCGAACCACCCGGCTTGGAGTTGTCCTGGTCTGCTTTGCCACCGCCGTCCTTCGAGTCGTTGCCTTTACTCTTCGCGTTTTTGTCTCCATCCTGCGGCTTCGATTGCGAACCATCGCCTCCCTGCTCGCCCTCCTTTTGCATGGCGTCGTGAAGCTTTTCCAGAACTTTCGCATCCTGCCCCGAATCGTCCGGGCTCAGTTTTTGCGATTGGTCTTTGTCGCCCTTCTCTCCGCCGTTGCCGTCTCCACTCCCTTTCTCATCCTTCCCTTTGCTTCCGGCTCCGTTGCCCTTGCTGTCCTCCTGGCCGGAGCCCTGCTCGCTCTTCGACTTTGAATCGTCTGCATTTTGCTGCTGTTCCTGGTCCATCTTCTCGGCAGGTTGTTCCTGCTGCTGAGACTTGGCGTTTCGCTTTTCCTTCGGTTGAGATTTAGCACGGTCCGGGCGCGGCTTGTTCGCGTCTGCGATCTGCTCATCGTCCTGTTTCTGCTGGGCGTTCTGCTCGTCGGCGCGCTTCGCCTCTTCCTTTTGCTTCTTCTCAGCCATCTCAAAGTCTTTTTTGACCTGGCTCTCCGGCACCGGATCGGTGATGTGAATTCTCAACCGAGGAGATGAGTTCGTCGTGTTGGCCAGCGGCTTGCGATTGTCCTGCGCTTCCAGCCAATAGGTGATCGTGTCTTTCGGTCGGAAGTGGTACTCCTTGAGCGACCACTTATAGGACTTCCGTACCTGCTGGTCGGGGTGATCCGCATGATCGTGACCATCATAGATTTCAGGGCCGATGACCGACGCGCCGTCCTTCTCGATCTTGAGGTTGATGTAGCTCAACGCGAAGTCGGGATCGCGGGCTTCGATCAGCAGCGGAAGCTCGGCGTTGGCGGGCAGGTCCAGATCGGTCTTCGGATCGAGTAGCACAATCTCCGGCGGGCGGTCGGCCCGGATTTCCAGACCGTACATGCTGGGATTGCGCTCCGACTCGCCTCCCGCGCTTGTGCAAAGAATCCGGTAGAAGTGCGGATAAGTGCCGTCGGAGCGCATTTGCAGCGTCCATTCCGCCTGCAACTTGTTGCCGCTCTCAACGTGTACCGGCACTTCCTCGGCCCGTTTCGACGCAGACTCGTCGTCGAAGAACTGCAGCGAGGCGGATCGCAACGGCATGCTGGCCGTCGCGCGTAGCGTGACGCGCGTTCCCTCGAGCGCGTCGATCGCGCCCGTCGTTTGCGTCGACGATCCCAGCCGCGTGTATTCCGGGTAATCGAGTCGAATCGAGTCGATCGTCGCGGACGGCGGTTGAATGACGTGGATCTTGTAGTCCTTGGTCGAGTCGTCGCCTGCCACGATCCGATAGGTCATGTCCTGCAACACGCCCGCGCCATTGTCCCCGTTGATCACGAAGTGGAATTCGCGGCTGCCCTCGGTGGTGGGACGCGCATCGATCCGCTCGTCGACAAACTTGTGATCGGCGGTCGTGTAGTACAGGGCTGCCTGCGCGGGCAACTGGCCGCGGACTTCGGCCGTGACGTCGACCTGCGAACGGGCCACAACGTCGACGTCGCCGGGCCGCACCGAGTCGATCTTCGTCCGTGTGGCGACACCAGTTTCAGACGCCGGCGCGATGGCCCGCCACAGCGACGAGGCGGGATTCTTCGGCGAGAGAATCCAATAACCGCAAAACAGGACCACCACCGCAAACAGGGCCATCGAGAGGCGCAGCAGGCTGCGTCGATCGACGGTTTCGCGAACGTCGACATGCGTGAGCGCGACGGCCGCTCGCCGCTCGAGAGAGCGATAAACCTCGGGAGGAATTTCGCGCTCGGCACGCAGCAGGTCGACCAGGTTCACAAGGCTGCCCTTGAAAGCCGGGCTGGCCTTCTCAATGGTGCTCGCTGAATACAGACCGTTGACGCGTCGTCGCCAGGGCCAAACGACTTTCCACCCGACCCAGGCAAGAACGGCCACTAATAGCGCGGACAGCAGCAGCACTCGGGTCGTCGTGGCGAACCCGCCGGGAATCAGCCATTGATCCAAGATGATGAAGGCCAGCAGGTAGGCCGTCAGCAGGGTCCCTGCGCCGACGACAGCCGTCAGCACGTCGGTCGACTTGATCGTGGTGCCGGCCTTGCGCAGCTGGATGTCGATGTACTCGTCGAAATCGACATAGCCTTCGGTGCCGACGGCGTGCGAACCGGGAAGGGGCGATTCGTCGAGGGCCGACGAGTGCCCCGCGTCCGAGTAATTGCCTGAAGAGGCCATGCGACGTGTCCTTACAACTCAGTTTCGGCGAATGCCGACTGCCGTCCGGTCGCGACCCGGCGCGATCTATTATACCCCGGCCAAAGCCGCCGAGACGATGAGAAACCTTAGACCAGCCCCCGCCGTTTCCGCACGAACCATTCCACGGTCATCAGGAAGGTGAATGCGATCAGGAACCACGGGTTGTCCCACAGATTGACCCGGCGAATTTGTGTCACTTCCAGATTGGGAACCCCTTCTTTAACCATCCGGGCAAAGAAGCCCGCCAACTTCTCCGGAGGCATCGAGGAACCGCCCGTCAGCATGGCAATCTGATCCATTAGCTGGGGATCTGCGGCCGGGTTGTCGAGTTCGAGGTTCCGCTCATCGACAATAAAGCGGGCGAAATCGAAACCGAGTTCCTTGGTTCCCTTCTTGGCGCGAACCCGCACCCAGTAGTCTCCCGCCTTCCCCGTCTCAGTGAAGTTTCCAGTCTGGTCGTCGGTGCCTCGCGTGGCGGCAACTGGCAATTCCTTCTTGTCGGGACCGGTGACGTTGACCTGAAAGTCGGCGTCGGTGATGGGACGGCCCTTCTCACGAGCGCCGAAGGTCATCCCGACGTGCTGACCGGGCGAGGCGTTCCGCGTGTCGACCCGCACCCACACCGACTTATCACTATCGACCTCTTTATGGCACAGCCACAAGATGACCTGCCGCCAAAACCGCTGATGCGCCTCTTGATGGTCGCTCACGTACCAGATGTAGGTGGTATCGCCGGCAAAGGCCAAAACTCGTGCCCTTCCGTACTCTTGGGCAACCAGCAGCGGCTGGCCGTCCGGGCTCTTAGCCAGCACCTCGGCCAGAGAGTTCGGCTTCAGTCGCAGCCGGTTGGCTCCTTCGAGCGGCTCCAAGGACTGCCAGCGCTGCAGATTGTTACCACCCGGATCGATTCGCATTAAGTACTTATCGATCCCACTTTCGGTGGGGACCATTTGGACCTGTCCCTCGATATTCAGGTCGGGATCGATCCGGCCGTTGGGATCGAACTCGGAGGGTTCCATTTGCACGGGCAAAACGTCCGCGAGGGGCGTTGTCCCCCAGCCACCCGCGCCGAAGGCGTGCCGTCCGCCGATCATCATCAACCCGGCGCCGTCGTCGACTCGGCGGGCCAGAGCCAGCAGTGTTTGCGTGTCGAAGGCTGACGCGGGAACGTCGCCGATGATGTACGCGTCATACTTGCCCGGCTCGAACCAGGAGCGATCGATCTCGTTGCGTCGGCGGAAGTCCCCCAGTTCGACCGGCTGAAAATCGAGCTGCACTTTCTCGGCCGATCCGGCGGCCTTCAGCCACTTTTGCTCGGCCCGAATGGGGAAGTCGAAGTAAGCAACTTTGATCCCCCCCTTTTGTACAGTGAGAATCGTTTGACGAATGTTGTTCTCTTTCTTGATCTCGTCGTCGAGCGGCACAATTTCGGCGGCCACCTTGAACTCCCCCGCCGACTGCGGCTGGAACGAGAGATCGAACGTCTGGACTTCCGAATCGCTCGCGGGAGTGATGATGATCGCAGGCGTGGTGTTCGAGGCTGGCGTCGCCGGTTTGAGTTCGCCCGATTCGCCCTGCTGCTTTCCGGTGCGATCTTCCACGAGAAGACGCAGCGTCAACTTCCGCCCCGCGAGAGCCGTCATGCGAACTTTGACCCGCACGGGGACGATCTTTCGCTCGAAGGCGACTGGGTCGACTTGCAGATCTTCGATCGCCGCATCCTTCGCCGTCTGGGAAAATCCCGTGCTTCCGAAAGTGACCGTATAAACGGGAACTTGCCGATCGCCGAGCCGGCGGGCCATCGAAAGCGGATCCGCTGTGTTCGGCGGCAGGGCTCGCTGGGCTCCGTCGCTCAGCAGCACGATGCCGGCGATCCGCTGGCTCTGCGCCTCGCGGCCGATCCACTCTAATAGGCTGCCGATCGCTGTTTGGGTGCCGGTTGCCGCCTCGGCCGGTCGCTCGACTTGCGTCGGTTGGTCGGAAAAATCGAGATAACGAACTTCGATCGACTTGCCCAAGCTTTCGAGCGACGGTCGGCTTTCTTCGATTCGATCCAAGAGGGCCTTGCGCCGCGTCGTGCCGGCTGGGCCATCGGGGGTCGTCATGCTCTGGCTGGCATCGCTGGCGACATAGAGCGTGGCTCGAGTGCGGTCGGTGTTCCGAAACTCCAGAGCGGGGCGGATCATCGCCAAGATCAATGCCACGACCGAAGCCAATCGCAGCCCAAGCAAAAACCGCCGATGCATGGGCCGCAAGTTGCGCACGGCCGATGGATAGGTCCAAAACACCATCGCGAGCAGGACGACCGCCGACGCGACGACGGCAAACCACGACCAGACTGGCTCGACGATCAGGTGCATAACATCGCCGAAGGGTTTGCAATTCGAGTGCTGTCCATTTTCACGCTTGCTCTACCTCGTAGAAGCGATTGGCGACGAGTTGCTCGGCACAGAAGAAGGCGAGCACCAGCCCCAGGATCAGCGAAAAGACCTCTTGGCCGACGCGGCCGACCGTCACGTTGCGGGTGAGTCCTTCGATCGATCGAGCCACCGAATAACGCCCCTTGCCGACAATTTTGTCTAGCTCTTCGTCGGCGATCCGCGTGAAATCGCTCTCGGCCGGCGGGGCATTCGCGGAAAACCCGCTGGAGAAGGGGGTCTTTTCATCGCGGTTGGAGATCACTTCGTACTGACCGATCTGGTCGACGTTACGTAGCACGATGGCCTTGGACCCAGGCGCAACTTCGCCCGGAAGCTGTTCGCCGGCCGGACGACGCACCAGATACTTGGTGAGTGCCGCATCGGCGGGTAGCGGAAGCGTCACCTCGTCGCCTGCAATGTAGTTGTACTGAGTCTCCGACTGGCGCGAGAGTTCCTGGCCGATCTGATCGAGCAGCACCACGAAAGGCCAGCCCGCCAGCGGCAAATCGTTCCAGCCGCGCCGATCGAGAGCCGACGTAAACAGGATCACGCGTCCTCTCCCAATCGCGCGCTCGATCAGGGCGGGCGACGAACTCGGATCCGTATAAGCCGCCAACGTGCGGCCGACCCCCTTCACCAACTCGCAACCCCAGCGGTGATAGATCTTGGCTGTCGCCAGATCGCCCAGACCATAGCGCTGGAACTTGGTGAAGATCGGATGGCTGAGATCACGCAGATCGAGAGTGACGGGATGGGGCAGTGCGACATTTCCCGTGAGCGTCGCGGGGAGCACGGCTTGGGCGGGGCCCCGGTTGTACGATTTGAGCGACAATCGTTCGTTGCCCGCGACAACGAACAGCCCACCTCCGCCGTTCACAAAGTCCGCCAGCGCCGACCAGACGGCGTCGCTCGGCGAGTCGACGTTCACCAGGCAGACGATGTCGTATCCTTTAAAGTCGATGCCCAGGCGCGTCGCCGGCAGGTAGGTGACGTTGTAGCGAGACTTTCCCGCGAGTGCGCTGGGCGCCAGCGCTTGCTCCAGAAAATAAGTCTCATTTCGCCGCGCTCCGACCACCAGCACTTCGACTTGTCGAGTCACGGCCACCGTGAAGTAGCGCACGTCGTCGGGAGCAAAGGGGTCGCTCGACGAGAGCCTTAGTTGGCCGTTCGTGATCGGTCGCGTCAGGCCTCCCACCACAAAGCTCGTCGCGGCTGGCTTGCCGGTGGTCGGATGCAGCGTACGCTGCTCGCGCTTGACCAGCGCACCGCTCTCGTTCTGCATGTGCAGCTCGAGGTTCCAGTCGGCGTCCTTCTCGAATCCAACGACGTGGACGGAAGCTTCAATCGTCAAGTCCGTCCCTTTGGCAATCGATTGGGCCGAGAGCCGTGGTCCGACGATCTGCGCGTTGGTCGGCTTTTCGATTCCGACGTCGATGACGTAAAGCTGAACCGCGGGCAAACGCTCGAGGTCGGCTTTGAGTCCCTGTTGATCGCCCGATCGCCAACCCGACACGGTTAGATCGGTGAACAAATAGATCTCGCGGAGATAGCGATCTTTGCGATGATCCTCCGGCACGGTGTCTTGCCCGGCCACCGTACGGCGAATGTCCTCTTCTTGCAGTTGCAGCGCCGCACGGATGCGATCGGCCAGCGGCAGGCTGACGGCCCGCGGTGTGAGCTTTTGAATCCGCTCCACGGCGCTCGATTGTTCAGCCTGGAAAACCAGGGCGAGTTCGCTCGAGGTGTCGGCGATGGCGACGCGGCTGCCCGTCGGCAATCGGCCGAGATGTTCAGCCGCGATCGCTTGGGCCGCCTCGAGCCGTGTCAGGTTCTGATTGCGATAACTCATGCTCAAGCTGGTATCGAAGAGAAAGACGGCCGACACCGGCAGGTTTTCGGCTGTCGCCGGCAGCGGAGAGGAAATCTCCGCCGAGATGCGTCGCCCATAAGGCCACGCGACCACCAGCAGAAAGATGAGGAACGCCGCGGCTCCGGCTGCGGCCCGCAAGAGCGAGCGCCGATAGCTCAACAGGTGCTGGGGCAGCCGCTGCTGCTTCCAACTGCGAGTTAGCCAGACGTAGGCCCCGATGGCCGCGGCGACAATCGCCACCGTTCGCAGCCATTCTCCTCCGTTGGGTTGATAGTTGGCCGCAGGGAGGGTGGGCCGCGCGATGGCAGCCACCAGCAGCGCCAGCACTCCCATCCGTAAGAGGAGCAGCCAGATGTGTCGCAACCGCAGGCGGCGAACGTTGTGCGTTCGGCGGGCTTGAATCAGTCTCAGGGCGGGAAAGAGATACTTCTTGGGCCGCGCCTTCAGCAAAAAGTGCAGAATGACCGGGATCGAGACAAGCGCAAATCCCCAAAGAATTGCGGGATTGATGAGCGACATTGTCAGCCGATCCATTCGCTCGAGAGGTGGGCCGTCTGCCGCACGAAGCCGGCGCGATTCGTCTTAATAGAGTGCCGGCTGCCCAATGCTACTTTCGTGCCGGATGCTTCAGCCCGTGCGGCTTGGTCAAGGAAGTGTACATCTCGGGCCTCCGGTCGGCAAAACGGTCGATTTCGTGCTGACCGGGGACGCGGACGTAATGCTTGTTGCGGGCACGGGCCGTATCGACGTCGAGATAGAGGATTTCTTCCTCATTGTCTGAGGCCGTGGCAACAGAATTCCCCAGCGGATCGCAGGCTCGGCTCCGCCCGATGAAGCGGAAGCCCCGCTCGGTCCCGACACGGTTGACCGCCAAATAGAAGACGCCGTTCTCTAGCGCCCGGGCATTGATACAGCAGGCCGCCGTGCATTCCGATCCAGGTGGCCAGTTGGTAGGCAAGACGATCACGTCGGCCCCCAGGAGAGCCAGCGACCGAGCCGCCTCCGGAAAGGCGGCGTCGTAACAGATGTTCATGCCGACGCGCAAATCGCGCGCGTTGTAGACCTCAAAGGGCCGATCGCCGGGGGTCGACAACTGATCCAGACCCAGAAACGGAAGATGAACCTTCCGATAACAACCGACGACGCCCGCCGGCCCAACCAGCACGGCGGCATTGAACAACCGATCGCCATCGACCTCGACCATTCCGAACACGGCAAACGATCCAACCGCTTTGCAGGCCCGAACCATCCCGTCGGTCACCGGACCAGGCACAGTGCTCGCCACGCTGCGTGCCTCCGCGAAGTCGGCGAAACAGTAACCGGTCGCCGCGCACTCGGGGAACACCGTCAGCACGGCCCCCTCGTGAGTCGTTTTCCGAAGAAAGGCGGCCATCTTCTCCAGATTGGCGTCCACCTGGCCCAAACTGACGTCCATCTGAACGCCGGCGATTTTCATTTGTGTGTTCCCCAATTGAACCGGCATGACGAGCGCTGGTCGATGCAAATTTGTTCGCGCTATCCCGAAATGATAAAGGCACGAGGGCGTGGGAGGAAACCCCACGTGAGGAGCGACCGGCGAGCCGCCAGCGTGAGCTGGCGGGTGCTTAGCCCACTTCATGCGGCTAGCTCGGCAAAGGGCACGCCGCTTCTTTGCCTACGACGGTTCGCCACGGGCGCACGTGCCAGTGGCAGACGATGCCGCTTGTGACGTACGGGTCGGCGGCCGCGAACGATTCGGCCGTGTCGGGAGAGTCGGCTCGAAACAGGAGAACATTCGCGCCGTCAATCGGGTCCTCCAGCGGACCTCCCAGTAAGAGATCGCCTCGAGCCACGGCGGCTAGCACGTGAGTCCGATGGGCCGATTGCAGAGGGGCCTCGCGCTGCGCGTGATCCGACACCTTCTCGTAGAACAGCAAATAGTGCATTGGCGTTTCCGGCAGCGAGAGGCTCGGTCGGCATCGCGGCGTGGCAGTGACGTCCGCCTAGTGTGCCTGGTCTTCGAAAAGGTAGGTCGGCAGTCCGTCGATGCTGACCTGGTTGCGTTCGTGGCGATAGTTGTCCATTCGCTCGTCACCCATCTTGCAGGTGAACTCGGTCAACTGTTCGCGATTGCCGCGGTAGTCGAATAACGGCACGGCAAACCCGCAGGTCGTCATGATCGACTCGATTTCCAACACCACGATTTGCCGCTCGCCGGGCAGGGTCGGAAACAGAGGATGCAGCTCGTCCCACTCGTCGTCGCGCGGACGAACCACGCGGCCCGTTCCATACAAGCGAAGAATGAGCGGATTGCCCTCGAAGCTGCAGAACATAATGGTCAGCCGCCCGTTCTCAGCCAAATGGGCGGCCGTCTCGCACTCGCTGCCTGTCAGGTCGAGGTAGCCTACCCGCTTGTCACTGAGAACGCGGAAGGTATCGAGCCCCTTGGGCGACAGATTGATCCGCCCCGTGTTGGGAGCGCTGGAGTGGAAAAAGATTCGCTGGCCGGCAATGAATTCCCGGTGGCTTTCGTTCAATTCCGTGAAGAACTTGGCCATGGGCCGCCACCTCATTATCGGGAACGATCGGCCTGAGTATCTAACCTGGGTGCTTGAGTATCTAGCCTGTCCGTCTGAATGGAAAGTGCTCTATCCGCGATCTGGTCCGTCGAGCGACGCGCCTTGCAACGGGCGGCCGTAGCCCGGCTGTCCGTATTGCGGGCGGCGTGGCGGGTCGAGCACGTTGGCCTGCACCAGCGAGGCATAGGTGAGCACCATCAACAGCGAGTAGGTGACCAGATTGGGCACCGCGCTCTTGCCGACGAACTTCACAGCGCTGCCGGCGAATTTGTTGAGTCGTACGTGCACGCCGCTCCATTCGACTGAGTAAATCTCGTCGAGCACCAGGTGCGAGAAGAAGCCGACGCAGACGCCGCCGGACATCAACAGTCGTGTGCCCAGCGTGCTGGCGGTGAAGGCCAGAAACGCGACCTCGCCGGCGATGATCATGGCGGGAATGCTGTGAAACATACCTCGATGCACAGACACGCGGTTGAGCAGGCCCGCGCCGCCGTAACGAATCGCGACGTAGACGATGACCGCCAACAGCGTGGCCGTCTCGTGATTGCCGCGGCTCCAGGCCAGCAGGTGGGGCATCATCGCGAAGGGAGTAAAGGCGGCAAGCAGACTAAAGACCTCGCGCACCGGTCGTCCGCTATCGGAATCGAGATCCGGGAGCATTCCCGAAAACCACGTGAGCACCCCGGCCAAAGCGCCTTGCGACGGAGTGAAACCTCCGAGCACGAATCCGGCCGTTCCATACCCGACGCCGAGCGCACCGCTCACCGTGATGTGCGTTTTATAACCGGCCATGGATTCTTCCTTGAATCAGTGACCCAAATCGCCCACGTCGGGTGGCAGAGGACACCGACAGGCGAATCCCAGCTATTACGACTGGGGGCGGCGAGGACGCCGACCCAGCCACCCATCCGATTGGGCCCGGGCGCGCGGTACTACTAGCAGATTCTCCGGAATCTGGAAATTCCGGCCTGACGCAAGGCGCCCTAGGGACCGAGGCGCCGTACGGCCAAACGGAGGCCTCGATCAGTCGTTATCCGCGGCCAGTTCTCGAAGTTGGAACAGGGCTTCGTCGAGCTCGGGAACCTTGGCTCCCGGCACGCGGCCGGCCAGATCGCACTTTGCCAGCACGATCAACTCGTCGTAACTCTCGGCGTGTTGCAACCGGCGGCGGGCTCGAATGCCGATCCGGCCGTCGAGAAAGCCCCGGGCCAACGCATGATTCTCGATCAGCCAGGCCGTGCGCTCGGAGATCGAATCGCCCAGCGATCGCAATCCGGCTGCAACCGAGTCGTACGGATCGATCCCCTTGCCGACATCGTGCAGCAGGGCGGCCAGACGAAGTTCCTCATCGTACGGCAATTCGTCAGAAGCCAACGCATAGACTTGCAGGCTGTGATAGAGCACATCCCCTTCAGGATGCCGCTTGTGATTCTGCTCGATCTTGGCCAGCGGAGCCAAAAGATGGCGGTAGACGCGAAAACGGTCCGAACCCTCCGAAGTGGGGCGGTCGGGCTCGTCATTTGCGACGGAGAGCAACGAGGCTCCGGCGTAGCCATTCGACAGGCGTTCGAGCTCTTCACGAATCTCGCGGTTCGTCGGCAACTGGGCGGGCCGCACTCGCTGCCGACACAAGGTTCGCGCGGCACGCAGCTTGGCCCGCGCGTATTCCTGCTCTTGCCGCTGAAACATCAGGCGAGCGGCTTCAAACAAAATTTGCTGGCGCAGCTTGTCGCCGGACATGGAAACTCGGACGGGCAGAAAGGTCCGTCACAAGAATGAGAGTCAATCGGTGCGAACGCAGAGTTCGGGCGCGGCCGCCGTGAGCGATTAAGGATCGAGTGCGACGTTCCAGTACGCTTCGCTAATGAACTTCGACCAGCTATCGATGCGCGTGTGCTGGGTCGCGTACAGAGGCTTCCAATCGGGACGGCACGGCTGCTTCTTGAGCGGCATCTTGGCCTGCTCGGGAGTCTTGTCGGCCTTCCGCTTATTGCAGGAGACGCAAGCCAGGACGCAGTTTTCCCAAGTCGACATGCCCCCTTGCGAGCGGGGTTGCACGTGATCGATCGTCAGCTCTTCGCTGCCTGGTTGCACGCCACAGTACTGACAGGTGTAGCGGTCGCGTTTGTAGATGTTGCGGCGGCTGAAGGTGACCGCGCTGGTCGGCATTCCCGAGTAGTGGATCAGGGCGACCACTTCGGGGACGCGAATGCGGCTGCGGACGGTGGAGACAAACAGTTCCCCGTCCCGCGGCGCGAGCTTCGACCAGTCGAGCCATCCGTAAAGCTGGTAGTCTTCCGGATCGACGACGCGAGCCGTCTCGTTCCAGACCATCACGAGTGAGCGAGCCACGGAGGCAACACCGACCGGTTGCCAATTCCGGTTGAGGATTAGAGTTGGTCGTTCCAAGACCATCGAACTCATCGTTGGGTCTCCGGCGCTCGCGGCGTCCGATTTGGGGCGGTTTTGGGAGTTTGTACTACCTTGCTTTAGCTGTTTAGGCGGCTCCATTCCAACTAGCAGAGCGAAAAGCCGAGTTCCTGTGAACCGGGCTGAAGAATCGAGACTCTGAATGATAAGTGGGCGTGCAAGCGTTTGTCGAGCGCCGTGGCCGCGCAGGAAGGCTGTGCCGCGTTAACTTTTCGTGAAGCGTTACATGCACCAACCAGCTTGGCGCGTGTCACTTGCGCTCAGCGGCGCGCCTTGTGTCGGGGGCCGACCGGGCTTCTTCCACCCCGTCCGGCGATCAGACTTCGCGACGGTGTTGATGGTCAGGAAGGGGCGGCTCGGGGCGAGTCGACAATTGGGCGAATCGTTCATAACCACCCGCGACAAGCCGATCGCAGATCAGCTGCCGGCGATCGGGTTCAGGCAGACCGTTGAGGACACCGAACACGAGGCAACCCAGGACAATGGTGGCCACTTCGACCACCGCGGCAGGGAGCCGAAACTCCTTCAGGTCCGCGAAGATCTCGTCTTTGCTGCAATACTCGCCAAACTTCGTTCCGGCGTACATCAGTTCGACGCCGGCGAAATCCTGACTCCATTCGTAATCGAACGGGCCGTACTCCCGCCGACGGTGCAATACCCAAAAGCGACTTCCTTCGAACACGATTCCATGAGTCGGCACACGAGAGTCCATCCGAAGCCTGCTCTCAAGGAACGTTTCGTGATCCGCGTGGAATCATGGCGAAAGGGAGCGAACCGGGCAAGATCTGCCCCGGACGCCTCGACGCTGGCTGGGAGGTCAGTTTGCCCTTCAGGTAACCTCCGTCGCGGTCGCGAACTGTCCGGGAGAGGATCCCGGGCTTTCAGTAGGGCGCAAACCCGGATTCAAGAACGAGGCGCCGGCGGTCGATTGATTTTGGCCGGGTTAGGCCGCGAATCGCTCGACGCAATTGCTGACAAAGAGGCAACTTGGGCCGGAAATGTAACACTTCAAACATTTCACGAAAATTGCCATAACCAGCCGACTTGGGCGCTTGACAACGGCTAAAAACTTTAATACTTGAAGGGGCCGTTCCTCGGCCAAAGGGACCGGGTGCGGCGCCGGGCCGGTTCAAATTGAAGTTTCAGTTGGATGTGTTGCTCGCCCGAACGAGTTTCGGGCCGGGTGACTTCGCTCGCGAGATATCTGAGATTACCGAACGATCGCTTTACCGCAGTGAGGGGCTCACACAGATGGCATGGCAACGGAGCGACGATCAGTCGTGGTCAGGAACCCTATTGGCTGGGGGACCGGTGTCGGCGACCTTTCAGAGCGTGACTGAAACTCCACTCTGGAGTTCGACCTTCGACATTCGCCTCGCCGACGAGGAAGAAGAAGGCGAAGTCGAAGAAGATGAGGAAGACGACGACGAGGCCGACGTCGACGAAGAAGAGCTCGACGATGAGGACTTCGACGACGAAGAATTCGAAGACGAATTCGACGACGATGACGACCTCGACGACGATGATGACGACGAAGAGGAAGAGGAAGAGGAGGAAGACGAGGACTATTGAGCGGCCCTCGTCCATCAGCTGAAGCAGCGGCCTCCGACGGACTGTTCGAGCAAATCGGGGAGGCCGCGGCCGCTGTGCGCCGGAAATGGTCGACGGTCCCCAAGCTCGGGCTCATTCTGGGGACTGGGCTGGGGCGGTTCGCGTCGCTGATCGAGACCGACGCGACGATTCCGTATGCCGAGATCCCTCACTTCGCCGCCTCGACGGTGGCCTCGCACACGGGGCAACTCGTTTGCGGCCGCTTGAACGGAGTGCCCCTCGTGGCCCTCGAGGGGCGCCTGCATTTCTATGAGGGCTATTCGATGCGCCAGGTCACCTTCCCAGTGCGCCTCCTCAAGGCCCTTGGCGCCGAAATCCTGATCGTCACGAACGCAGCCGGCGCAATGAATCAAGAGTACGAGCTGGCCGACGTCGTGATCGTTGACGATCACGTCAACCTGATGACCGAAAACCCGCTGCGCGGCAGCAACGACGATCGGCTCGGCCCGCGATTTCCCGACATGAGCGCGCCCTACGATCGACGGCTGATCTCCGCGGCCCGCGACGCGGCGACCGAGCTGGGCATTCCGACCCGTTCCGGCGTGCTTGTCGCGGTGCCCGGGCCGAATCTCGAAACGCGTGCCGAATATCGCATGCTGCGAACTCTGGGTGCCGACATCGTCGGGATGTCGACAGTCCCCGAAGTGATCGTGGCCGTGCATGCAGGGCTGCGGACGCTTGCGCTTTCGATCGTTACCGACCTATGCTTTCCCGATTCGCTCGAGCCAACGACAATTGAAAAGATCCTCGCCGTCGCGGAACGCGGAGCGCGGCACCTGGAACGGCTGATACCCCGGCTCATCTCGCAGCTCGGTTCTACTGCGCAATAATCCGGCGAGCGGCCGGTGTCAGCCGGCCTGTTCTTAGAATTGGCTCAAGAGGGTTACAAGGAAGGAACCGGCGGGCTGACACCCGCCGCTCGTCGAAGACTGTCACAGCACCCGGCAAATCATGTTTGAAAAAGTCACTAGTTCCGACTTCATTCGCGGAGAGCACGAAGCGCTGCGCTTTTGGCGAGGGGCGTCGATCTTTGCCAAGCTTCGCGCGAAGAACGCCGGCAAGCCGCGGTGGAGCTTCATCGACGGCCCGATCACCGCCAACAACCCGATGGGCGTGCACCACGCCTGGGGACGCACGTACAAGGACGTCTTCCAGCGCTACTTCGCGATGGCGGGTCACGACCAGCACTATCAGAACGGTTTCGACTGCCAGGGATTGTGGGTCGAAGTCGAAGTCGAGCGCGAGCTGAAGATGGGCGCGAAGTCGGCCATCGAGGCCTACGGCATCGACAAATTCGTCAACGCTTGCAAGCAACGCGTGCTGCAGTTTGCGGCCCGGCAGACCGAACAGTCGATTCGTCTCGGTTATTGGATGGACTGGGACGACCCGGACACGCTGCGCAAACTATCAGCAGCGATCGGCACCGATCAGACCGTCAACATCACGACGCCGAGCGGAAAGGCCGTCAGCGATCGGGCCGACGCGATCGTCGGGCGCTTGGGCAATCCGGAGTGGGGCGGCAGCTACTTCACTTTCTCCACCGAGAACAACGAGACCATCTGGGCCTTTCTCAAGAAGTGCTTTGAGCGCGGCAAGCTCTACAGCGGGCACGACGTGATGCCCTGGTCGGGCCGCGCCGGCAGCGCGTACAGCCAGATGGAAGTGGCGGACGGCCGTCGCCTCACGATCCACCGCTCGTGCTTCGTGCGGTTCCCGCTGGCAGATGCCGAGAACGAATATCTCCTCGTTTGGACCACGACACCTTGGACGCTCACGAGCAACGTGGCCTGCGCAGTGAATCCCGACCTCGATTACGTGCGGCTCAAGGCCAACCGTGATCAGGCGGTTTACTACTTCGCCAATGACAACTTGAACTTCCAACGGATGGAGCGCGAGTTCAAAGAGGGATTCGGTCGTCCGGAATGGGGCTGGCCCGCCAATGCTCCCAAGCTCAAAACGATTGCCCAGATCTTCAAGGAGCAAGGCGGCTTTGAAGTCGCCGGGACGATCAAGGGAGCCGAGTTGGTCGGCCGTCCCTACCGCGGACCGTTCGACGATTTGCCCGCGCAAAATGTCAGCGGCGGCATCCCCGAGGATAAGGCGCTCGCGGGAAAAACGAGCGTCAAATCGCATCGCGTGATCGACGGCGGCCGTGATTCTCGCGGCAATCCGAATGTCGTCGCCGGCGAGGGAACGGGCATTGTTCACATCGCCCCTGGTTGTGGCGACGTCGACTACACCCTGGGCAAACAGCACGGTCTCGTCAGCCTCGCACCGCTCGACGAGGCGGGCCAATTCGTTGCCGGCTTCGGACCGTTCGAAGGGCGCGAGGCGAACGATCCCGAGACGGCACAGCTTGTGTTTGATTCGCTCAAGGCCAAGCATCTGCTCGTCAACGTGGAAGAGTATCCGCACATTTACCCCTTTTGCTGGCGCACGGGGGATGAGCTAGTCTTTCGCCTCGTCGACGAGTGGTTCATCAACATGGATTGGCGGGAGGAGATTAAAGACGTCACGCGCAAGATCCGCTGGCTGCCGGCAAGCATCGACGGGCAAGAGCGGGAGATCGAGTGGCTCAGCAACATGCGCGACTGGTTGATCTCCAAGAAGCGGTTCTGGGGATTGGCGCTGCCGATTTGGGTCGACGAAAAGACGGGCGAGTTCACGGTCATCGGCTCGTTGGCTGAGCTGAAGGAACGATCGGTGGAGGGCTGGGACGAGTTCGAAGGACACACGCCCCATCGCCCGTGGATCGACCGCGTGAAGATCAAGAACCCGCGCACGGGCAACCTGATGGCGCGCGTGCCCGACGTCGGCAATCCTTGGCTCGACGCGGGCATCGTCCCCTTCTCGACACTCGAATACAACACGAACCGCGACAACTGGCGGAAGTGGTATCCGGGTGACCTGGTCCTCGAATGCTTCCCCGGTCAGTTCCGCAATTGGTTCTATTCGATGCTCTCGATGGCCACGATGATGGACGGCAGCCCGCCGTTCAAAACTCTCTTCGGGCATCGCCTGGTGATGAACGAAGAGGGGAAGCCGATGCACAAATCCGACGGCACGGCCATCTGGTTCGAAGAGGCGGCGGAACAGCTCGGCGTCGACACGATGCGCTGGATGTACATGGCGCAGAACCCGGCCGCCGACCTGCGGTTCGGCACGCGACACCCCACGCGGCCCGTCACGCTGCCAACGCCCGACGGCCCGATCGAAAAAACGCTCGAGGGTTCACCGACCTGTGAGGTCGTCAGTAAGCCGGCCGACGAAATCCGCCGCCAAGTCCTGATCCCGCTCTGGAACACGTACGCGTTTTTCGTGAATTACGCGCGGCTGGATGAGTTCGACACCCAGGCGGCCTCGGTCCCAGTAGCCGAGCGGCCCGAGATCGACCGCTGGATTCTCTCGAATCTGCAATCGCTGATTTCTGTCGCGAACGAGCGGTTTCGCGAATTCGACACGGCTTCGGTTTGCCGGCAGGCGGCCGAATTTATCGACGATTTGTCGAACTGGTATATCCGCCGCAACCGCCGCCGGTTCTGGCGGTCGCGGGATGCTGGCGACCAAGACAAGTTGGCGGCGTACCAGACGCTATATCATGTACTCGTAGAGCTGACGAAGGTTCTGGCGCCGATCATCCCGTTCCTGACCGAGCGGATGTACGCCAACCTCGTGAAGAGCTGGCGACCCGACGCGCCAGAGAGCGTGCATCTATGCGACTACCCGCAGTCCGACGCCAAGCTACTCGATCCGGACCTCAATACGCGCATGGCCGCGGCCCAGCGACTCGTACGATTAGGTCACAAGCTGCGCGACGACGCCAATTTTCGCGTGCGACAACCGCTGGAGGAGTGCCGCTTCGCTTGCGCTGACGTGACGATTGCCGATTCCATCGCCCGCCTTTCTGCCGTGGTCGAGGACGAACTCAACGTCAAACGCCTCACCCGCTGCGACAACCTCGATGGCCTGGTGAGTTACACCTATAAGCCGAATCTGAAAACGCTGGGTCCGAAATACGGCAAGCTGCTCGGTGCGATCGGCAAAGCACTTGGTGCAATGCCTGCAACCACGTTTGATCCGCTGCGCCGCGGAGAATCCGTGACGATTCCGATCGACGGCACCGATGTCGTGTTGGCGCCGGCGGATGTGCTGGTTTCGACCCAGCAATCGACCGGGTGGGTCAGCGCCGAGGATCGGGGCTTGCAGATCGCTCTGTCGACCGAACTCACTGACGAACTCGTTCGCGAGGGAATGGCCCGCGACCTCGTGCGACAGATCCAACAGCTCCGCAAGGATGCCGATCTCGAGATTGAAGATCGCATCCGTGTCTTTCATCAAACTGACGACGCCGACGTGAAACAGGCCCTGGGCGCCCATCGCGATTTTCTCGGAACGGAGACGCAGGCCGTTGCCATCGAATCGGCGGCGAGCGCGCCGGACGGCGTAAGGGCCGTGTCGATCGGCAGCGCCAAGGTCTTCCTCTGGATTTCCAAAGTGTCGACGTGACGGGCGAACCGCTGCTGCACGTGGTTCTCCATCAGCCCGATATTCCGCAGAACACGGGCAACATCGGCCGGACCTGCGCGGCCGTGGGCGCCAAGCTGTGGCTGATTCGGCCGCTGGGTTTTCGTCTCGACGAAAGGCTGCTGCGCCGTGCCGGCATGGATTACTGGGAGCTGGTCGATTGGGAAGCGGTTGAGAGTTGGGCCGATTTGAAGCAAAAACTCGCCGGCCGGCCGTGGTGGGCCCTCACAAAAACGGCGACGCGCCTGGTGTGGGACGCCCGATTCGCACGGGGCGACGTGTTGGTGTTTGGGAGCGAAACGCGGGGACTACCGCCGTCGATTCTCGGGGAGCAGCCCGACCGCAACCTGCGTTTGCCGATGCGTGCCGAAGTCCGCAGCCTCAACCTGGCCAGCACGGTCAATACGATCGTCTACGAGGCCGTTCGCCAATTCGGCGGCCTGCCGGAGGCGTGAGTCGCCAGGGGAAGGCGGAGCAGTTGCCGATTTCCAGGCTCCGCGTTAGATTGTGTTCGCCCTTAGCGAATGGCGTGAAGCAGTCAGGAGAAGCGACGGAATGGGTGTCAAGAAAAGTGGAAAAGGCCGGCGCAAACTCGGTCGCAAGAAACGGCGTAACCGAAGCAAGATTCGGCACCGCAAGGGTTAGTGTCGCGCCGCTCTGGTCGCGATCTCTGCACGCTTTCGCTCTCGTTTTTCGCCGCCGCGCTTCCCTGCGCGCGGCTGTTCCCCCTCCTCTCAGCTTGACACTGCTGCCTGCTCGGGGGATGCTGGAGCTGAGGGTTAAGGCTCGGCCTGAACCCTCTTGCTCACCGCGACTTGCCTGCTCCGTCACCCGCCCGCATTTGCCGTCCCCGCCCGCAATCATTGTCCCGCCTCACCATTTCGAGATTGCAGGAGTTAAGTCGATGCGCACGCTCGCAACGGCAATGAATGCCCGGACAGCGTTGGCAGCAGCCTGTCTGTTGGGCGTCCTGTGTTGTACTGCGGCAGGACCGGCGTCGGCCGACGACGGCATCACGCCCGAGCAGATCGAGCAGTTGCAAAAGGCCCGCCATGACGCGCGTGCCACCCGCGAGTCGCTGGAAAAGTCGCTCAAGCAAGCGGAAGAGCGGGCCAAAACTCTGGGCTCGTTGATCTCGAAGTTGAAGGTCGATCTCGAGGCGACGAAATCGGCGCTGGGAGTGACCGAGCAGCAGCTCGCCGACCATGCGGACGCCGTCCGGAAGTTCGAGGAGCAGCGATCCGCGGCCCTGGTGAAGTCGGCCGCCGAAGCCAGAGCTCGTCGCGATCAAGCCGCGGCGACTGCCAAAGCAGCGCAAGATAAAGTCCGCGCGGCGCAGGACGCGATCCTGCATTTGAAGGCGGACAAAGCCAAAGCCCAGACCGAGGCGCTGGCGGCCGAGAAGAGCATCAAGGAGCGGCAAGCAGCCGCAAAGAAAGCGAACGAAGCCGCTGCAGCGGCCAAAGCGAGCGCCGAAGTTGCTGCCAAGAAAGCGGCGGACGCCGCTAAGGCCGCAGAAAAAGCCGTCGCCGAGGCAGCCAAGACGAAAGAGACAATCGCGGCGTCTCGCACGGCGGAGAAATCGGCCGCGGAAAAGATCGAAGCGGCGACGAAAGCGCTCGCTGTCAGTGAGAAGGATGCCGTCAAGTTGCGGCAGTCCCTCACCGAGTTGTCCGCTCAAGCGGTGAGCCGTCAGATCGCGGCCGAGAAAACACTGATCGCGATGGGCAAACTCGAATCGTTTGGGCAGAAGGTCGCCCCGATTCTGGCCAAGCGCTGCCTGGCCTGCCACGACGCCAAGACGGCCAAGGGCCGCTTCAGCGTCGAGACGTTTGCCGCTTTGTTGCGCGGCGGTGAGTCTGGTTCCGAAATTGTTCCCGGGAAGAGCGCTCAGTCGAACCTCGTCACTCTGATTGAGGACGGCACGATGCCGCAGGACGCCGACCCGCTCAGCAAATCGGAGATCGCGCTGATTCGCCACTGGATCGACACGGGCGCCACCCTCGACGCTGGTCTCAATCCGGCTGACCCATTGATTGCCGATATGCCGAGCCTGCCGCAGCCTCTCCCGCCCGACAAGTATCGCGTGCCCATTCCGGTGACGGCTGTCGCCTTCAGTCCCGAGGGCGATCAGCTCGCCACCTCGGGCTATCACGAAATCCTGGTGTGGAACACGGCCGACGGAACTCAGTCGCGACGCATCACGAATGTCGCCGAGCGGGTCTATTCGCTCCAATACAGTCCGAACGGTAAATTGATCGCGGTCGGTGCGGGAACGCCCGCCCAACTGGGCGAGGTCAAGGTGTTCAGCGCGGCGACTGGCGAACTCGTCGCTGATGTGGCACGGACGGGCGACGCCGTTTTCACAGTGGCCTTTAGCCCCGACGGCAAGAGATTGGCGACGGGCGGTGCCGACCGCGCGATTCGTGTCTACGACGTGGCCACGGGCAAACAGCAACTCGCCATCGAGGATCACGCCGACTGGGTGATGGATCTTGCCTGGCTGCCTGACGGTTCCAAAATTGTCTCGGCCAGCCGCGACAAGACGGCCAAAGTGTTCGACGCCAAGACCGGCGATTCGCTCGTGACGTTTAGCGGACACGCTGAGCCCGTCTTCGGCGTCGCCATCGCGCCGGACGGAATCACCGCGATCACCAGCGGACGTGATAAGAGCCTGCGGCGGTGGAATATTGGCGACGCCAAAGAAGTCCAACGGATCGCCGGCTTCGGTGACGACGTGCTCCACGTCGCAATTACTAAGGACGGCCGAATCTTCAGTTGCAGCGCCGACCGCACGGCGCGGTCGCATGCACTCGCGGGAGGCAAACTGCTGAAGACCTTTGCCGGCCATGCCGATTGGGTCTATTCCCTCGCCTTTTGTCCGACCACCGACCGCTTGGCGACGGGATCGTTCGATGGCGAGGTCCGCGTGTGGAACGTCGCGGACGGCAAGGGGCTCGTGAAGTTTCTGGCCGCACCGGGGTACAAGAAGCCTCAGACTCGGCTGGCCGCACGTTCATCAAAAGCGAAGGGCGAGGCTCGCCCCTCCGTCGCGCGATCGACCCCGAAAAAGTAAGCCCAGTCCCCGACGAGCAGTCTTTGCCCGGCTCTTTATTGCCCTGCCCCTTGTCGGCCACCCAAGTGGCAGACATAGTTGAGGGGGCGGCCCCAGAAAATGGGCACACGCCAATCGGGGAAAGAAGGGTGCCGAGATGACGCGCCGAACCTTGTCTTTAGTGCTGATGACGCTCGCGATCACGGCGTTTGCCAGGGCCTTACTGGCCGGCGGCGTCTCGGCCAAACGGGGCACCGTCGAAAAAATTTCACTCGACGGGAAAACGGTAACCGTCAAGTTCACACATTCGGAAGAGACGACCGAGCTGTCGGTCGGCGACAAAATCGATGTCCTCCTGGATGGCAAACACGTCGCTTTGGAAGCCATCAAGCCGGGGATGTCGGTCACCGTTCAGGTCGATGGCAAGGTTGCTGAGCGAATCATTGCCCACGCGGCGAGCGGTGCGGAGCCGAAGACCCCCCAGACGACGAAGAGCCCGAAGCCCAAATCCACCGTCAAAACAACGACCACCCGCAAGTCGAAGCAAGTCGCCCGCAAGTCGAACAAGTCCGGCAGCAAACGCAATGGACCTAGTGCGCTCGACGAAATGCCGACTGCGACGACTCCTTTAGCCGGTTTGTCAAACTCGCCCAGCGGGAAGAAGAACCAACCCAGCGCACTCGACGCTCTCCCGGTTGCAGCCACTCCTCTGGCCGGCGCGAATCCTTCCGCCGGACGGAGAAACCAACCCAGCGCGCTCGACTCTCTGCCAACGGCAACGACCCCTTTGGCCGGAACGAAGAGCCCTTAAACGCGCGTCCCCAGCACGTTGACCCCGCTGCCGACGAGTAGATTCCGCTCGTAGCTCCAGCGATAGAAGCGTCCGCTCTTTTCCGGCGGCAGCACGCGCAAGTTGCCGAAACCCGCGGCGCGGAACCAGTCACAAAGCTCCTCGACCGTGTGATGATGCTGGTACGCCGGCGCGTACCAGTCGAACGTATCGCACACGCGGTTTTCCCAGGCTGGATGGCTGCTGAAGTTCACGACCTTGTTGAGGGTTTTGTTGACGACCGGAACGCCGCCCAGTGCCGCGCCCACTCGACACCAACGCTCAAGTTTTTCGGGCGCCATCTGCACGCTGTGGCGCCGCAGCGCGTCGTTGAGCCATTCCTGCCACCACTGGTTCTTGCGGTAGAGCCAAACGGCAAACCGCCCACCCGGCCGCACCAAACGGGCCACCGAGTCGAACACGGCGCGCGTCTCGACGTCGTGGTGCATCACACCGATCGAAAACACGACATCGAAAGATTGCGGCTCAAACGGCAAGTGCTTGAGGTCGGCTTGCGCGAAGGCCACGGTCGGCAGATGCGCGCAGAGTGAAGTGGCTTTGTCGACGGCCGTCGTGTGGTCGACGCCGCGAACCATGGCCCCCGCCTCCCCGGCAACTTTCGAGTAACGGCCCCCGCCGCAGCCCGCGTCGAGGACGCGCAATCCCGCGAGCGACGCGCGGGGGATGCCTGTTTTCGCCTCGAACGTCGCGCGGTCCTCATCATCATGAGCCACTTCGTAAGTATTCCATTGCCGACCGAAGCTCGCGAGATGCTCCTGTTCGACAAACCGGGGAATGCCGCCGACGATCGGAAAACTGCGGCCGCAGCGACAGGTCAGACGCTCGCTGTTCGCCGCGCCGTTGCCGTCCGCGCCGAAGCGGTTGCCGCAATGCGGACAGCGCAGCTCGGGGGCCAGCGTGGGATTCAGCGTGGTCTGTGAGGAGTCAGTCACCGAAGACAACATTGCAAGAAACGGCCGCGGCGAAGCGAACGCTGGGCGCCGACCGTAAGGTTGCTGTGGGATGCGAACGGTCTTGTGCGGCGTGCGGTCGAGGACGCGGAGGTGTCAACCGAATGATCGCCACCGAAAATATCACAAACCCAACAAGGTAGACAAACAGAAACGCGCGCATCAGCGGACAGGCAATGTTGAGGACCGGATCGTCGAGCGATTTCCATTGCGAACCGCAGAGAAATTTGGCAAACAGCCAGTTGTTGCGCGGCGAATTGTTCCAAAAGAGCGTCGGCGAGCCGAGCGCTTCATAGGTCCTCGGGTGCTCGTTCCGAAGACGACGGAAGAGCCAAGTCACCGCCCCGAACCAGATCGGCACCAGCACGAAGAGGCTTGCCCACGCCACCAAGAAGAGTGGCGGAATCTCTTCCAGAGGCCTGCCTTGCATCGAATCGCCCACCTTCAGGAATCGCCACGTCAGAACTCAACCGTCATGAGATCTTCGGCCAGCTCAGTCTTCGGAAAGATTTTGCGGGCCTGCTCCAGGCCGATGGGGTCGGCGTCGGTCCGTCGCGGGTCGAGATGCGTCAGGAACAACCGGCCGATACGTGCCTTGCGGGCCATCTCGGCAACAGGCGTGGTATTGCTATGCCCGGTTTTGGCGGCCGCATCCGCCAATTCATCCGGAAAATAGCACTCGTGAATCAAGAGGTCGACGCCGCGGATGAAATCGGTATAGCTCCCGTCAACCGTCGTGTCGGTGATAAAGGCAAGCGAGCGGCCGGGCCAATCGATACGAAATCCGATCGACCCTCCCGGGTGTCCGAGTCGTTGGTGTGACACGATCCCCTGACCACGCACGGCCATCTTTTCTGCCAGCGGCTCGAAGACATAGGGCGGGAGCAGAGGAAAGAGCGGCTCTGCAAAAACGTGCTCCTTGACTGCGGCCAGCGTTGTCGGCGTGGCATGCAGCGTGGCCCGTGTCGGTTTGCCCATGAGCAGAGAGGTCAGCAGGAATGGGAGGCCGACGACGTGATCCAGATGGGCGTGCGACAAGAAGATGTCGAGCTCCGCCGTCTCGATTCGCGGGATCACCCGAAAGAAGCCCGTGCCCGCGTCGAGCACAATCCCCGCTTCGGGCAGCATCACGCACGTCGTGTGGCGACGCTCATTGGGATAAAACCCCCCCGTCCCGAGAAACTCGAGTCGCATCAAAGCTTTCCCCGGTGCTCCAGCCCGGGTTGATAGTCATCCGGGCACCTTTCGCGTGCGGTTTCCAACATCATAGGCCAGCGCCCGGAAAGCGCAAAGCGGAGACCGATCCGCCGAGGACAAAGCGGCCAACTCTGCGTGGGGTCTGAATAAACTGTAATTTGTAGCGAAAAAGCATCACTCCGCGGCCTCTCGCTCGTCGGCTGAGAGCTAGGCTTGCAATAGAGCCGCGCGGACCTCGCACCGAGCGTTTTGGCGAAACGACTCTCCACGGCCAAAACGGTGCGGATTCTCTTCACGGAGTTCTTTGATGAATCGTCGTACGCTGAGGTCGCTGTTCCTGGGAGTGATGATCTTCGCGGGGCCTTGCTTCGTGACTGCCGACACAACTCCGAAGAAAACAACGACTGCGCCCAAAGCGGGGCCCAAGACGGGGCCCAAGACTGGCCCGCAAGTCATCCAGCCGACGACGCCGAGCGGATCCTCGAGGAGCCACGGTTCGCATGGCTATCACCCCCACCAGGCCAAGGGGGGCGCGAAACAGTCGAAGCGACCTTCGCACAGCCACTAGGAGCAAAACTCCGGTTGCACCCGCGCCCGTCGTCCGCGGTTGGCGTCAGACGCCCAGCAGCATGCGGGCCGGATCTTCGATCGTCTGCTTGATTCGCGTCAGGAATGAGACCGCTTCGCGCCCATCGATCAGGCGATGGTCGTAGCTGAGCGCGACGTACATCATCGAGCGGATCACGACCTGCCCGCCGCGGGCCACCGGCCGGTCCTGGATCGCGTGCATGCCGAGCACGGCACTCTGCGGTGGATTGACGATCGGCGTCGAGAGCAGCGAGCCGAAGATGCCGCCGTTGCTGATCGTGAATGTTCCGCCCGAAAGCTCGCCCGGCTGCAACTTGTTCGCTTTGGCCCGGCCGGCAAAGTCGTCGACGGCCTGCTCGATCTGAGCGATGCTCAACAAGTCGGCATCGCGAATCACGGGAACCACGAGTCCGCGCTCCGCCCCGATGGCGACTCCGATGTGATAGGCATTGTGATAGACGATGTCGGTCCCGCGGATCTCTGCGTTCACCATCGGAAATTGCCGCAGAGCCTCGACGGCCGCTTTGACGAAAAACGAGACAAAGCCCAGCTTCGCCCCATACTTCTGTTGGAATGCCTCGCGGTATTGCGTCCGCAGTGCGATTACAGCCGTCATGTCGATTTCATTGAAGGTCGTGAGCAGCGCCGCCTTCTGACGCGCTTCAACCAATCGCTCGGCGATCCGGCGTCGGATCAGGCTCATCGGCACGATTGTGTCTGCCCGGTCCTCGGTGCCAACCGTCGTCTGCGTGCCGGACGATGGGGATGGCCGAGGTGCTTCGGTCGCGGGGATCGGACCGGGCACGACTTCGGAGGCCGCTGATTTTTCGGGCGGAATGCTGGCTTCGAGGTTTTGATCATCAGGGAGTCGTTTTCGATCGTCCCCGTCGTGCTCACCGTTGCCGGGATGTTCTTGGGCATAGCGTAAGACGTCTTCACGGAGGACGCGTCCGCCCTCTCCTGTCGGTTTGACATCCTGGGCGCTCACGTGATGCTCACGAAGCAACCGACGGACGGAGGGCGCGGCCACCGGCTCGTCGGCTGGCGCGACGTCCGCCTTGGCGGCTTTGGGTTTATCGGTTGAAGCCGTCGGCGATTGTGGGGCCGGCTGTTTGACTTCGGTTGCCTGTTTGAGTTCGGTTGGCTGCGATTTTGTCCCACTCGATTTGGAGCCCCGCTCTCCGTCGGGATCGATCAAGGCAATCACTTCGCCGACTGCGACTTTGTCTCCATCCTTCTTGACGATCCGCGTCAGAATTCCGTCACTGGGAGCGGGCAGTTCCATCGAAGCCTTGTCCGTATCCAACTCGACAAGGCTCTCGTCGCGCCGCACGCGATCGCCTTCGTGCTTGAGCCATTGGCCGATCTGCACTTCTTGGATCGATTCACCGGCATTGGGAATTCGCAGTTCGATGCTCATGGCAATTTCTCGTCAGGCAGGCTTCTGCTGTTGTGTTTCGCCGAATGCCCGTTCCACGAGGTCTTGTTGCTCGCGCTTGTGAGTGGCGTGCGAACCGGTGGCTGGGCTGGCCGACTCGGCTCGGGCGACGCACGACAACGAAAATCGATCGAAGAGCTGCGAGTCGAACCGCAGGCAGAGCGCGGGCCAGGCCCCCATGTTCCGCGGTTCCTCCTGCACCCAAAAGACGGGTGTGCCGTCCGCATAGGGCTCGAGTTGCTTGCGCACGAGGTCAACAGCGAGCGGATAGAGCTCCTCGAATCGCAGAATGGCCACGTCATCGCGGTGATTTTTCTCGCGGAAATCGGTTAGGTCGTAATAGACCTTGCCACTGCACAGAAGTACGCGGCTCGTGGCCTCAGGTGAACTCCGCGTGTCGGGCAGAATTCGCGAAAAGCTCCCCTCAGCCAGATCGCTCAGCGGCGAGACGACGCGCGGATGCCTCAGCAGGCTCTTCGGCGTCATCACCACGAGTGGCTTGCGCCACCGGCGCAGCACCTGTCTGCGAAGCACGTGAAAATATTGAGCCGGGGTGGTCGGCGCGACGACTTGTAGATTGTCCCGGGCGGCGAGATTCAAGAATCTCTCCAAGCGCGCACTGGAGTGTTCCGGGCCGCTACCCTCCCAACCGTGTGGCAAGAGCAGCACCAAACCGCTCAATCGGCGCCAGCGATCGGCCCCGCCGGCGAGGAACTGATCGATGATCACCTGGCCCGCATTCGCGAAGTCGCCGAATTGCGCCTCCCAAGCGATCAGGCCCTCCGGCTCGTCCAGACTGTAACCGTATTCAAATCCGAGCACCCCGGCTTCCGAGAGGGGGCTGTTGATTACCTCGACTCGCGCTTGATCGTCGGCGAGATGGGCCAGCGGCATGTAGGTTTTGCCGTCGACCACGTCGTGCAAGACGGCGTGACGCTGGCTGAACGTGCCGCGCTGCGAGTCCTGTCCCGAGAGCCGAACGGGATGGCCCTCAACGGCGAGTGTTCCCAGGGCCAGCGCCTCGGCTGCCGCCCAATCGAGCGCCTGTTTTCCCTCAGCCATCGCGAGCCGCTCTTCAGTGGCTCGCTTGAGCTTCCGATGCAGATGGAATCCCGTCGGAGTCTGGGCCAGTCGCCGGAGCGACTGCGACAAGCGGTCGGCCGGGACTGAAGTGCGAGGTTCATCGTCGGGTGGTTCGTTCCCTCCGCGAAAGCCCTCCCAGATACCCGCCAGAGTTTGGGGCGAGGGGGCGAATCCGCCGCGGTGTACTTCGTCGAAGGCCTGCTCGAGCACGTCGTACCGCTGGCTGGCGATACGGTCGGCCTCTTCGCGCGTCACTTCGTCCAGCTTGAGCAGGTGCTCGAGATAGCAATCTCGTACCGACGGCTTGTGCTCGATCGCTTTGTACGAGATCGGCTGCGTGAAACTTGGCTCGTCGGCCTCGTTGTGTCCCCAGCGGCGATAAGAATACATGTCGATCACGACGTCGCGCTGGAACTGCGAACGGAAGTCGAGGGCCAAGTCGACAACCTGGGCGACCGCTTCCGGATGCTCGCCATTGACGTGGAAAATCGGACTTTGCAGCATCTTTGCCACGTCGCTCGCGTACATCGAGGAGCGCGCTTCCTCGGGCGATGTGGTGAAGCCGAGCTGATTGTTGACAATGACGTGCAGCGCGCCGCCGGTGGTGTAGCCGGTGAGTTGACTCAGGTTGAGCGTCTCTTGCACGACCCCTTCACCGGCGAACGCCGCGTCACCGTGGATCAACAAGACCAGTCCGCGTCTGCGCTCGTGGTCGCCGGCGCGATCTTGCTTGGCCCGCATGCGGCCCAGGGCCACCGGATTGATGAATTCGAGATGGCTCGGATTGAAGCAGAGCGACAGGTGAATCCGCCGCCCGTCCTCGCCCTGCCAGTCGCCGCTGAAGCCGAGATGGTACGTCAAATCGCCCGCGATATCCGGCTGGCTGGATCTTGCGACTTCTGCCTGGCCGCCGTCGAACTCCCAGAAAATCTCCTGCGGGCGCTTACCGATGATGTTGGCCAACACGTTGAGCCGCCCGCGATGGGCCATGCCCAGCACGATCTCGACAATGCCCGAGCGCGAGGCCTTGAGAATCGCCAAATCGAGCAGCGGGATCAGGCTCTCGGCTCCTTCGAGCGAAAAGGTTTTGGCTCCGACGAATTTCTTGCGGACGAACTGCTCGAAGATCACCGCGTCGGTGAGCCGCGTCAGGATCCGCAACTGTTCCGGCCGCGACAGACGGATGTGGTTCTCGGTCCGCTCCATCCGCTCCTGTAGCCAACTGCGGACGGCCGCATCGTCGATGTGCAGAAACTGCGCGCCGATGTAACTGCAGTACGTGTTGCGTAACCGTTGCACCACGTCGCGAACCGTTCTGGCCCCTGCCCCATCGACTGATTCTGCGGACACGGCTCGGTCGAGATCGCTCTCGCTGAGACCGTGAGTGGCAGGCAGCAGATCGTCCGGCTCGGGGCGAGACAAACCTAGCGGATCGAGTCGAGCGGCCAGGTGACCGCGGCCGCGAAAGCTTTGCATCAAGTTGCGCAGACGGTCCTGCAGCCGGGCTCCATCGAGGTGCAACGCCGTCGCATGTCCGTCGGATAATGGCCTCGCCGGTTGGACGATTGAACTCGGCGTAGTGGCGGCGGTCGGCGCGGGTGTTGTGAGCGATGCGGGTGCGGCAGGTGCTGCCTGCTTGCGAACTTCTGGTTTGCCGTCGGAATCCAAGAGTTCGCTGAAGTAGCGGCGCCACGAAGGTGAGACTCGCGACGGCTCGGCGAGATATTCGCTCAGCAGGCGCTCGGCGAACGCCGCGTTTTCGGCGCTCAGGCTGCCGTTTGAGGATTGGTTGCCGTCGTCAGACATCACAACTCCGGGCGCGAAAAAACGGAACGCCCTTATTCGTTATAACAGGACACGGGAGCGCGTACCTTCCGGAGTTTCGGCGCGTCGAGGGGCTGTCATGCAGTCATTATTTCGCAAGCAGGACCGCTGGACAGGCCTGCTCGCGCGTCGACCGCTGACTCAAGAGAAGTCGTTGGCGGGCCTTACCGCGGGCGTTTGCCGTTGCGCTTGCCGGCCGACTCGCGGCGACGCGAGATGGCCGCTTTGGAACCGGTCGCGGCATCGGAATTTGCGGCATCAGCCGCGTTGAGCAGCTTCTGCCAAAAGGTTCCCGCGGCTCCGCGCACGCGTCCAGGGGCCTCCGGCACGGCACCCGCTTTGCCCCGGCCGGCGGCCGGAGGTTCTTCTGCGACGGCCGGGGAAACGACGCCCGGAGGCGCCGTCGTCGAAGGCTTCCACCACGTCAGTAGTTTGCGCTCGCCGAAACCCCACAAGCTCGACGAGATGTAGTACACGCACAGGCCGGCGGGGAATTTGTAGAACATGGCCCCCATGACGACCATCATGTAGCTCATCATCTTCTGCTGCATTTCCTGCTGTTCATCCGCCGGCGGCGGCATGAACATCTTTTGTTGAACGACCATCAGCGCGACGGCGACGATCGGCAGCAGGTTGAATGTCGTCCATCCAAAATAGGGAACGGTAAACGGCAGGTTGAAGAGCGCGTCGGGGCCGGCCAGGTTCTTGAAGTACAAGAACGGAGCCAGCCGCAGGTCGACCGAATACTGCAGCGCCTGATACAGCGCGATGAAGATGGGCATTTGAATCAACAGCGGCAGGCAACCCGCCATCGGGTTGACCTTATGCTCGCGCATCAGCTCCAAATTGGCCATCGCGAGCTTTTCTTTGTTGTCCGCGTATTTCTTCTTCAGCTCGGCCAGCTTGGGCTGCATCTCCTTCATGCGTTGCGCTTGGGCCGTCTGTCGCAACGACACGGGAAACATGCAGGCCCGCACCAGCACCGTCAGACAGATGATTGCCACGCCGTAGGGAATGCCCATGCCGTGGAAGATGTTGAGCAGCCAAAGCATTCCGTTGCTGATTTGGGCAAACCAGCCAAAATCGAGGACGGCCTCGGCACGCAACGGAGTCAGCAGCGTTTTGCGTTTTGGGCCGGCAAATAGTTCGTAGTGATGCGTGACCGATTCTTTCGCGGGCAACGCCACTTTGACCGAGTCGAGCTGCACGCTCAGGTCGGTCAGCGTTTTTTCTCCCGGCGTCTCCAGCAGCATCGGCATGCTGCGATCGATCGTCCGCTTCTTAAGCTGATCGTCGGTCGGCAAAACGAGAGCCGCGAAGTATTGGACGTCGACTCCGATGTACTGCAGCGGACTCTTCCATTCCTCGATCTTGTTCTTTTCTTCGTCGGTCAGAACCTGGCTGGCGGTCTTCGTCTGTGAGTTGATCGCTCCGTCGGGCAGCAGAAATCCCATCTTCAAGTCGCGAAACTTCCGCGCATTAGCCGCATCTTCCAGGGGGAGCCCGACCGGCCCTTGGAGCGTGTAGGTGACCGCACGTTCGGCCGCCCCGGTGTTGTTCAGGGTGACGTCCAGATGCAGGAGATAGCCGGTCGTCGTGGTATCGCGGGCTTCCCGCGCGGCGCGAGACGTCCCCGCGCCTGCCGGCACAGCTTCCAGCGTGTAGCGTTTCTCCAGAACCAGTTGACCGTTGGGCGATGGGTATCGAAACGTGACTGCGGAATTCACGCCGGGGTGCTCTGGGTCCGCAGTGATTTGGGCGACGTCCCAATCGCGGGCCGAAACACCGCTGCCGTCTTTGGGCAACAGGGCGTCGATTTCGGGAACGTCCGTGTTGAAAGTCGTCTGAGCCAACGAGACGTTTCTTTCAACCTGCTTGAACTTTTCGTCGGCAGCCTGAAATGCGGCACGATCGCTGTCGATTTCGGCCGAGCCTTCTCCGGCGCGGGCTGCGCTCTCGGCGGAATGCAGTTTCTGCGCGGCGACTTCGCGCTCGGCCTGCGCCAGGTCGCGATCCTTGATGGCTTTGAGCAAGCGATGATCGACGTCGTTCCCGACGAGCTTGAGCGGGATTTTGGTATTCACCAGCTCGCGATATCGGGGATCGTTGAACTCAATGGACGCGATCGAGCCGCCACGAGTAGTCAGTTCGGCTTGCAGAAAATAGCCGGTGTCCGGATCGCTGCTTCCCAGCACGATCGTCTTGCGGGCGTACTCGGGAACCTTGCCCGGCGCGCCTTTGGCGGCGACGGCTGCCGCGGGTTTCTTCGAGTCCGCAACTGCGGCTTTCGCGTCAACCTTGGTCGCAACGACGGTCGTCGGGGTCTCGGGCTTCTTCGTTTCGCCCGCGCCCGCCTTCTTGTCGGCTCCCGGGTCGACTGTCTTCTTGCCGCTTGCGTCCCCGGCGTCCTGTTTCGCGTTGGCGCCAGGGACCGTTTTCTTTGGCGGCAGGATCCGTGGCACCACGAAGCTGTTCCAGGCGATCAACATCACCATGGACAGCGTGAGGAACAGGACCAGATTGCGATTCTGCATCGATCACCGACCGTCGCGGAGACGATCGCCCAAAAAATTATCCAAGTCCGGAATGTCGTAAATCTTGGCGATCGTCTTCTCGAAGTCGTACGTCACGCGGCGGAAGTTCACCGTGGTTCTTCCGGGGGCGGCCGGGTCGGAATCGTTCAGAATGATGTACGAGGCCCGGTTGTCGCTGTTGCGCGGCTGGCCCACCGAGCCAACATTCACCAGCACCTTCTGATCGCCCAGCGTGTACTTGAAATCGATTTCTTCGGGCGCCAGGAAGTTGAGGTCCTCCGTGAAGACTCCCGGAATGTGCGTGTGGCCCTGAAAGCAATAGCGGTCGACCAGGGCGAAGATGCGTTCCATCTTCCTCTGATTATAGATGTCCTCGGGAAACACATATTCGTTGAGTGGATTGCGGGCCGACCCGTGCACAAAGAGAAAGCCCGGCTCGCGATGTTGCCGCGGCAGTTCGCCCAGGAATTCGCAACGGCCTTCGTTCCCTCTGACGTCGGAGGACTCCAGCATCTTACGCGTCCAAAAGATGGCGCGTTCGGCCCCCTGGTTAAATCCCTCTGGATCGAAGAGCGCGCCCTGGTCATGGTTGCCTAACAGGCAAACGCGGCAATTCATGACCCGATCAATACATTCGCGCGGGTTGGGACCGTAACCGACGACGTCCCCCAGACAGTAAATCGTGTCAATTCCCTGACTTTTGATGTCGGCAAGAACGGCCTCGAGCGCTTCGAGGTTGGCGTGGATATCGCTGATAACGGCTTTCAACGAGCCTGGCTCCCAGTCCCGGCTGCGGGCAAATGACCTGCCGGCTATGCCGAATATGCCTGAACGGCGTGCTTGAGCGCGCGGCGGCCTCGCAGACCGGCGAGACGCGATCCGACCCCCCTCGCGGTGGCGCAAAATCAAACCGGCAGTGTAGTTTGGATCAGCCGGACGGGTCAAGCCGGGGCTCTCTCTAGGTTGCCGGAACTCCGCGCGTTGCCGACTCGACACTTTGTTCGCCCCCGGCGCGTTGACCTTAGGCAACTGTGGACTATGTTTGCGCACCCCAAAGTCATCGCTCCCGGCAAAGTCTCGCAGTGTTAAGAACCGGAACGGCTCTTAACCCGGCGGGACCGACCGCAATTCAATTCTAGCGGACGGCCGGCGCTCTTGGTCTGTTCCACCGTCGTCCTC
>DASRXU010000330.1:0-4060 GCA_035687365.1 Planctomycetaceae bacterium
GGCCACTGAACTCTCGACAGCCGAAGTCGCACAGATCGAGTTGCCGATCAAGCACTGGGCCGACTTAGCCGCGTCAGACGCCGGAAAGCTGGTCAAGCTCTGGCAACCCGACAAAGCCAACTGAGCGGCCCGCGCGGTGCAGCCATCGCGACGTCTATTTGAAAAGGGATCAATCGTCCTTCGGCTCACCCTCGCCGCACTCCAGCCGATGACGAGACCATTAACAGCTGTGCTCGTTAGGCCGCGCGGGCGCCCTAGACGCCAAATCGGTGGAAAAGCCGTAAATCCACGGTTAGGATCCAGCCCGACGCGAATCCATCGGAGAGGTGGCAGAGCGGTCGATTGCACCGGTCTTGAAAACCGGAGTCTCCGCAAGGGGACCGGGGGTTCGAATCCCCCCCTCTCCGCCTTGAAGATTCACCCTTTCGCTAGGCCGTTTCATAAAAGCGGCTCAGCGTTTTTATTTCGCGTCGGATGACCTCGCCTGGTTTACAGTTGGTGCACAAACGGCGCACCAGAAGGTCGTCGATATCCCGTCGGCGCAAGCGCGCCACCCGCAAGCGGGTCGGCCACGTCTCTTACTAAGCAGGTCCCCCATTCGGTGTCCGTCACCGAGTTCGGTAGGAATTGGCGATCGTATGCCCATTCAATCGCGAACGCGCAACCGAAGCGCTTCGCCGTGTGCGGCGATCTCCGGATTGTACATGTCGAACGCCCGGGTCGGGCGCACGTGGAAGACGCCGGGCACTTCGGCTCGCAATTTGTAATTGATCTTGTGCGTGCCCGGAGTTAACGCGTTGGCAAAGAACGTCACGTCTTGGTCGCGCAGCTCGACGTCCGCGCAGAAATTGGCTTCCCACGCTGCCCCGCTCGTCAACTCGATTGGCTCGAAGCCGGCCGGCTTGGGATCCTCGAACGCAAGAAATTCGCGAAATGCGTCGCTGGCGATGGTCAATTCGACTTCGACCGTATCGCCAATGCGGATCGGGTTCCCTTCCTCGAGCGGCGTTCGCACTGCGGCATTTTTGCTGCCTGAGAAGCCCGCCGGAACCGTGCCTTTCCGGGACAACTTGTAATACCGCCGACTGACTGTAAGTCCGCGTCCCTCTGCTCGCGTCGATTCCGAGCGATCGAAGTAACGAACGACAAACGCGTAATAGAGGGGCTGCCGATCCTTACGACCGACGGTGACTCGATGGGCGCCGGGCTTAAGCGCGCGGCCGTCGAGCTGAATGCGACAGGCTCCTGCCAGCATTCGCTTCCAATCGACCCGAACGTCGGCCATGTGATGGCCGTCCGGATTGATCGCGACTGTAAACTCGCCGGTTGTGTGATAGTTCGCCCGCAGATAGTCCGACAGCGCGTGAACCGCCAGGGCCGTGTCCCGCGTGCTGCCCCAGTATTCTCCGTGCCACCGATGATTGGCCAGCCACTCGGCAATCTGCGGCGCGAGCGGATTCCTGGGGTCGAGCGCGACAAGCGCTCGCAGCACCCAGGCGTTGGTCTCGACGTCGCTGGTGAACCAACGCCAGCGGTGGGACTCGCGTTTCGCTGCCGAAGCGGTCCCGTTTTTGGAGTCGACGGCGATAGACTTGAGAATTTCGTCGAGAACGGCGTTGGCCTGTTTGCGATCTCCGCGGTTGAGAAGGGTCAATGCCAAGAGGGCCCGCCCGTAACTGTTGAGCGAATCGTGCTTCCGCACTAGCCCGTCTACGAGAGTGCCCAGAATTCGCACGCGGGGTTCGAGGAAGGGATCCTCTCCGAGTTGCTTGGGTGTCAATTTGGACCGCTCGAGGGACAGGACATACGCGACGAACGCCAGGTGGTAGCCGGCCTCCCGACTGTGGTCCTGTCGCAGCCGCTCCACACCCGAGACGTAAAGGTAGCGCACCGCCTTGTCGAAGGCCTCTTGATCGATTGTGACGCCTGCGTCGGCCGCGGTTGCCAGCCCCAGCGCCACGTAAGCCGTCATGTAAGCGGTCGAATCGTCCTCCTTAAACCAACCCCATCCGCCGTCGTCGTGCTGGAATTCATACAAGCGCTTGAGACCCGCCGCCGCCATCCGCTTGATCTCCTGCGGATCGAAGACGGCGGCACGATCGAATCGATCGCGTCGTGCCGCGGTTTTTGCTGGGACGTTGGCCAGCGCGCCTAGATCGAGACCAAGCGAGCGCAAGGTGTCGACGGCAAGCACGGTCGGATAAAAGCGACTCATCGTCTGCTCGACGCAGCCATAGGGATACCCAGCCAGAAACGGCAGCGCGTCGACAATGGCGCCGCCCGTGGAGGGAGCCAGGGAGATGTCGATTTGCGTTTTGGCGGGAATGATCTGCCGGGGGAGTTCGAACGTCATCGTCTTGTCTGCGAGATCGTCAGGAGGTGACGAACCCGATTCCGCGCGGACCACAAAGGTGCCGGGCGGGACGATGGGAATTTCTAGCCGCATCGCATCCCCATCGGCTTCGGACCGCGCCTTGACGGTGAGCGCGGCAAGCCCCTCCGCTCGCGCCGTCACGGGCCAATCGAATCGGTGTTGCTCGTGCGGGCCAATCGGGGCGCTGGCGACAAGATGCAAGTTTCCTGCAGAATCAGGCGTCGACTGCGATTTTCCGATCGGCTCGAACCGAGCAGCGGGAAGGATCAGCTCGGCGGTGACGTCCTGGCGCGATGGCAGGTCGTTGTGCACGTTGGCCGAAAGCGTCAGGGCGTCGTTCTCGACCGCGAACCGCGGCGCCTGCAGGCGCACCAAGAGCGGCTTGACCGTCGCCACCTCGGTCGTAGCGTCGCCCACGCGGGTGTCGTTCGTGATCACGTAGCCGTGCATTCTCCAGGTCGTGAGCGAGTCGGGATAAGTAATCTCCGCGCGGGCCGTCCCCTGCGCATCGAGAACCAGGTTCGGCAGCCAGGCTGCCGTGTCGGCGAAATTCGAGCGAACGGCCGGCTCGAAAAGCTGCTTTTCCTTGCGCCGCTCGAGGTCTTTGGCAGTTGTCCTGCGCCGCGAGTCGTCCGCTTTCGTGACGGTCTCGTCCGAGGGATCGCTCTCGCGTCCCATTCCCCCGCCCATGGCTCCCATTCGCGGAATGGACGCATCGTCCAAATCGAATTCGGGACAGCGGAACTTCCCGGATACAGAAAACAGGCCCGAGCCGAGCATCAATTTCTGTTGCGACGGATAAAAATACGTCCGGCGAACTTCCAGCAGATTCCGCGGGCCGGGAGGTTCATCGACAATCGAGGTGAGCGATTTATCGAACGCAGTCAGGGCCATCGATCCGCTCAGAGGCTTCCCCCACCAGTCAGTCGCTCGGATCCGCACCTGGCCCTTGTCCCCCGGCTTGTAGACAGGGCGGTCCGCCTCGACGGAAAACTTTACAACATCGTGGACGGGCGGGACATACAACTCACATTGCTCGCTGTGAACCTTCCCTGCCGCAACCAGTGTCGCCGATACGAAAAAATTGGGGACGTGTTTCTCGCCGATGGGGACTTCGATGACCCGCGATTGGTCCGGCAAATCGACGAACCAGTGGCGATCGAAGTTATCGAGCATCAGCAGCCGCGCGTTGGGATGCGACGTGTTGACGAGCAACCGCGCGACATCGCCGACCTTGTACCAACGCCGATCGGGAATAATCTCTAGGTTGCCGAATCGCTGCCGTTTGCCGTCGAATTTCGGACCGTGGACCCAGAAATTGACGACGGCCCGCGCGGCCTGTCCTGCGTTATCCAGGGGATCGCGAACCTCGAACGCCAGGCGATACTGACCTTCGCCGCCAACGGGAAAGCGGAACTGCAGATGTCCGTCCGGGCCCGTTTGCACATCCCACTTTCCGGCGACTTCTTCCTCGAGCTTGCTCCCCTCGGCGCGTGACGAGCCGCGCTTCTCCGCCGCGCGAGAATCCGGCGACAGAGGCTTCATTCGAAACAGTGTCAACGTGCCCGCCGTCGCCAGGGGAACGTCGGCTGTCGATCTCGCCGTAAGGTCGACGGTTGCCTGGCTGCGCGGGTCGTACCAACCGTGATCGAGCTCGGCAAACAGGTTGAGTTGTCGTCGCGCGGC
>DASRXU010000331.1:0-15962 GCA_035687365.1 Planctomycetaceae bacterium
GCTCACTTCGCGAGAACGGCGCGACCGCATTTCGACCGCGCTCGACATCGTCGGCTTGAGCCAGCGGCTGCACCATCGGCCGGGACAAATGTCGGGCGGAGAGCAGCAGCGGGTCGGCATCGCGCGGGCCATCGTCACCGATCCCAAGCTGATCATCGCCGACGAACCGACGGGCGATCTCGACTCGCGTTCGGCCAGCGAGATTTTGGACCTGATGCAGGAATTGCAGAAATCGCTTTCCAAGTCGATCGTGATGGTCACCCACGACCCGCGGGCCGCCCGCCGCGCAGACCGCATGCGATTCCTCGACAAGGGGAGCCTGGTCGACAAGCCGCCCGACAGCTTTTTGTTCGAGTCGCATGAGGCCCTCGCGTGAATTGCTTGTTCTATTGCCAGAACCCTGAGCCGGGGGCGTCAGCCCCCGGAGACTGTTAGCGCCCGGAACACTGATCTCGGGCAGCTAGTGCTGTCCGCTCGATAACGTTCAATCAAACGAGACGGCCGTGAAGCTCTTACTGTTGACGATCAAGAACATGCGGCGGAACCTGCTCCGCTCGACGCTGACTGCGCTCGGGACGATGGTGCTGGTCTTCGTCTTCACGCTGATTTGGTCTGTGCTCAGTTTCTTGGATGCGGTCACGGCCGAGAAAACCGAAAACCTCAAGGCCATCGTGTCCGAGCGTTGGCAGATCGGCAGCCAGATGCCGTACTCGTACGCGCCGACGCTGGCCGAAGGAGCCGCACGCAATCCGGGAGACGTCCGTCCGGTCGACTCGATGACGTGGTCCTTCTACGGCGGCACAATCGACAAGGAGAAGCGAACGCGCGAGAACACTTTTTTCGCCTTCGCGATGGCGCCAGAGAAGATGGGCACAATGTTGGACGATTTAGAGCTCAAAAGCCTCCCCGCCAAAGACGCGGCCGAAATGCAGCGCGTCATCGACGTGATGAAACAGAAACGCAACGGCACGATCGTCGGCTGGGAAAAGCTCAAGCAGATGCACAAGCAGGTTGGCGATCGATTCACGGTCAATAGCTTCAACTTCAAGGACATCGATCTCGAACTCGAGGTGGTGGGGCAGTTCCCCGATGGGCGCTACAACCAAACCTCGGTCATCAACTGCGACTACCTGAACGCGGCCCTCGATGCCTATCCGCGATCTCACAACGGCCAAAAACATGCCCAGGCCGACAAGGCGCTGAACCTGGTCTGGCTCCGCGTGCCCGACGTCGACGCGTTCAGCAGCGTGCAAGACCAAATCATGAAATCCCCGCTTTACACGCAGCCGGCGGTCAAATGCGAAACGGCGGCGTCGGGGATCGCCTCGTTCCTCGAGTCGTATCGCGATTTGATCTGGATGATGCGTTGGCTGCTGGCGCCCGCCATTCTGCTAACGCTTTCGCTCGTGATCTCCAACGCGATCAGTATCAGCGTGCGGGAGCGCCGGCGCGAGTTCGCCGTGTTGCGCGTGCTCGGATTCCGGCCGCGTCACATTCTGGTCCTCGTCGTGGGTGAAGCCGTGGCGCTGGGCGGATTCGCCGGCCTGGCCTCGGCGGGCAGCACCTACTATGTGATCGATCACGTGTTCGGCGGCTTCAACTTTCCGATCGCCTTCTTCGGCGCCTTCTTCATTCCGGCGGCCGCCGTCCTGTGGGGACTGGGGGCCGGCGTGGCGACTGCGCTCTTGGGCAGCGTGGTTCCGGCCTGGAGCGCCAGCGGCATCCAAGTCACCGAAGCCCTCTCGAAGGTGGCCTGAAACGTGAGTTTCGTACAGTCCTTAACCAGTTCGGCCTCTCGCCCCGTCCTGATTGCGACGGGCGTGGCCCTGCTGCTGTTGATCTCACTGTTCTTTATGGTGCAGATCCCGGTGCAGTACCTGGTCCGCAACTTGACCGTCCGTTGGCGCACGACGGCGATGACGGCACTGGCCTTCGTCCTCGTGATCTCCCTGCTGACGGTGATGATGGCCTTCGTTAACGGCATGTATCGTTTGACGCAATCGAGCGGACGGCCGGGTAACGTCATGCTCCTGGCGGATGGTGCGACCGATGAGTCGTTCAGCAATCTGGCGATCCTCGACATCGGCGACATCGAAAATCAACCCGGCATCCTTCACGAAAACGACAAGCCCCTGTGCAGCCGCGAGACATATCTGGTCGTCAATCAACCGCTGCAGAACCCACTGCCGGGCCGCCCCAAAAGCCGCTTCACCCAAGTCCGCGGTTTGGATGATGCCGAGATGGGCGGCCGCGTTCACGGATTGAACCTCTATCCGGGCGGCGCGTGGATCTCTCCAGCCGGCGTTCGAGAAGCGGCCGCTGCAAAAGACGACGCCACAAAAAACACTACCCCGAAAGAAGCCACCCAACCGCCAGAGGCCAAAGACGCATCGACACAGGCCGCGTTGATTGAGGCCGTCGTAGGCGAAGGCGTGGCCCGCGTGCTGGCCTCCGACCGACCCAGCGGCTCCTCGACGGCGCTCGCCAAAGAACGGCTCGACGTTGGCGATACGTTCCCGCTCGGCGGTCGCACCTGGGTGGTTACTGGCGTGATGCAGTCGGCCGGTTCAACGTTCGATTCGGAAATCTGGACCAAACGGTCGATCGTCGGTCCGATGTTCGGCAAAGAGAGCTGCACGTCGGTCGTCGTGCGGGCCGCGGGGGCCAAAGAGGCTCGCAAGCTCAAGGACTTCTTCAACACGCAATACAAAAAAGCCGCTCTGTCGGCCCAGGTCGAGACGGAATACTTCGAGAGCCTGACGGGAACGAACCGCCAATTTTTGTTCGCGATCGGCTTCGTCACCGTGGTGATGGCGATCGGCGGCGTGATGGGCGTCATGAACACGATGTTTGCCGCGGTGAGCAACCGAGTCAAAGATATCGGCGTGCTGCGGCTGATGGGTTACAGCCGGCTGCAGGTGATGCTGGCCTTCTTGCTCGAGTCGCTGTTGATCGCGCTCGTCGGCGGAGCACTGGGTTGCGCGCTCGGCTACCTGGCCGACGGCTGGACGGCGAGCAGCATCGTCTCCAGTGCCGCAGGGGGCGGCGGCAAATTCGTCGTGCTGCGACTGACGGTCGATCTCCAGACGCTGTTGCTCGGTTTATTGCTCGCATTGGGGATGGGACTGATCGGCGGAGCGATTCCCGCCCTGTCGGCCGTGCGCCTCAAGCCGCTCGAGGCTCTGCGGTAGCTGCGAGGTCCGTAATTCGGAACAGCGGGCCGGCAGCCTATGCCTCACGAGCGAAGGCATTCATGATGGGAACTTAGGGCTTCTTGGGGGTTACTGTTATCGTTTGATAGCTGACAACAGCGCCAGTGTTTGAATCCACCGCCACGTATCGATAGTCGTGCGATACGCCACCCTGATGTCCGACTTCGATCCCCCAACTCAACTCCCCGCGCTCTGATTTGCTGATGATGCCGACCCAACCCTCGCGTTGGTTGACCTCTCTCATTGCGATCTGGCGAGCCTTTCCTTCAGAGATCTTCGGCATGTTCTGCCAGGTCATCACAGGGTCGGTGTTGACCGCGTGCGCCCCCTCAACGTGTGGAGCACTGACTGCACTCAGCCAACTGCCGATACCTTCGACCAGCCCTGCGAACACAATCAGGGCGGCCCCCAGCAAGATTGCAACTTGAACCCGCGAAGTGCCACGGCGATTACTCATGCCGTAATTCTAGCGGATTGAAGCCAGTATCCGGTAAAACAGCCGCCAACCGATCGAAAGCGCGGTCGCCGCAAGAGCGAGGATCAGCATCCGCCTGCCCTTTGCCTCACGAGCGAAGGCCATTACATTTGGCACGGCGAATCCCGTTGTGGGCCATCCCGTGGATTGAGTGAATTTGATGACCGAGCAATTTGAAGTCGCGCCGGCCGAGTCGGCCGTAAGCGAACTGCGTCCCTATTCGGCCGCCTGGTACGAGCTGCAGCTTCGCGCGCTGGGCGAGGCGGGTTGTCGGCAGTTGGGCTTTTACGCTATTCCCGACGACCATCTGCTGTCGGTCGTGATCCCGATCTACAACGAGGAAAAAACGCTTCGCGACCTGATCGAGAAAGTCTGTGCCGTTCCCGTTCGCAAAGAGCTGGTCCTCGTCGACGACTGCAGCAAGGACGGCACTCGCGAGATCCTGCGCGACTTGGAATCACGCAAGGACCGTGATCCGCTCAACATGATTTCCGTCCACTATCACGAGGTCAACAAGGGCAAGGGCGGGGCGCTGATGACGGGCTTCCGCGTGGCCAAGGGTGACATCGTGATCATCCAAGATGCCGACCTCGAATACGATCCGTCGGAATACCCGCGGCTGTTGCAGCCGATCGTCGAGGACAAAGCCGACGTGGTTTACGGCAGCCGCTTCCTGGGGGACCATCCCCATCGCGTTCTGTATTTTTGGCATTCGGTGGGAAACCGGATGTTGACCACGCTCTCGAACTGCTTCACCGATTTGAACCTGACCGATATGGAGACCTGCTACAAGGTCTGCAAGCGCGAGGTGCTCGATTCGATCGGCCCGACGCTGAAGCAAAACCGCTTCGGCATTGAGCCGGAGCTGACGGCCAAAATCGCCCGCCGCCGCTACCGCGTTTACGAGATGTCGATCAGCTACTCGGGCCGCACCTACGCGGAAGGCAAGCACATCGGCCTGAAGGACGCCTTCCAGGCCCTGTGGTGCATTGTGCGATTCGCGTTTGCGGATTGATCGAGCTCTCTCCCAGTCGAGTTCGGCGCAAACGGTCGACGGGGGCTCGGTGAGAGGAGAAACGCCGATGAGAAGGGCGTTCGCAGCCTTGCTCCTGGTTGGGCTGTCGGTCAGCATCGCGTGTGCTGATGAGAAACCGGCTCCGCCGCCTTCGAAGGCGACAACAATCGGCTCCGAGACTCATTGGCGGCTGGCAAAACGCACAGATGCGCATCCGCAGAAGATTGGAATTCTCACGTACTATCCGAATGACGGAGGTGGTTACACATTCTTGGAGCACGGGGACATCGTATTCTACGCACTTCCCTATTGGCCGACGACGTACCAATTCAATCGGAACGTTGTCGTATTTGACATCCGCAATGGCATCGTCGTGCCACGAACCATCGTCGAGCACGTTAACGTTTTCACCGTCGGGAAGTTCGTCATGCCATTTGGCGGTCAAACGATCTATCGCGCTGGGACGACAGAAAAACAACCCGGTGACCGTCGCCGAGAGGATGTCCCAATCGCCGAATGGTCTCGCGATGCGCCCGACGGCAAATTCCGGTTATTAATTTTGGCTGAGGACCGCGAAACCCGGCTAAAATTGAAAAGCATTGTGCCGGTGCTGGAAAACGATTCAATACGTCTGTCGAACAGACCGTAGGCGTTAGCTCTAATACCTTCAAGTGTCCTTGAAATACGCGACGCCGGCAGAAATCAGCAAGGCAATTCCGATGACCCCGAACGCGATCTGACCAATCACATTCGGGATCATGGAAGCGAGCCAAAAGGCGCCGAGGGCCAACAGGTCAAGCGCGAATGCCCAGACCATCTCCCGCGCACCCTTTTTCACAACTGGTTGGCTCCTGGCTGTCGAAACTAAACCGGTGCTTGCCTACGACCCGCAGCGCTCGGATCGCACGAGACACTTGCAGATTGAATCTTCCGTAGGGTGGGACAAGGCCCGCTCGGGGCCGCCGGCCCACCGTCTGGTCGTCTTACCGGCCAACAACTCTCGCCGACTATGGGTGGTGCGCGATGGTGGGCCTGCGTCCGCCTGCGGCGAACTTGTCCCACCCTACGAAGGAAGAAGCTCGGCGGGAGCCTCGCCCTCCCGGATCACTTCGCATTCAAATCGGCGCTGCGTTCTTCTTTCACGTTGCGGTGAATCGGTTGACGGATCCCGCTCTTGCGAAAGTGGCCCGTGTCGAGGAATCGCACAGTCGCTTCGATGGCTTCGGGGTTGCTCAGCATGAACGTGTGCATCGCCCGGACCATCAGGAAATCGGCCGCTCCCGGCAGCCGGGCGCTTTCGACGCTGACGATCAGGTCGTTGTCGCCGGGCACGAGTGGGTTGTAACCCTCCGACCCGCGCCCACCAGCAATGATGCCAAACTCGCAGGGGGGAACGGGCAGCTTGGCGATCGTGCCGCTGTCGCCAGTCACCAGCTGTTGCCCGGCCGGCCCCATGATCAGCCGGAAGGCGGCATTCTTGCGTAGCATGTCGGCCATTTCGGCGCCGCGATTCGGAGTGCCGAGCATCACCATGCGTTTGATGCGGAGATCGTCGTGGTCCTCGAACCAGGATCGCACGACCAGCCCGCCCATGCTGTGCACGACGAAGTCGATCTGTTCGACTCCCTCGAGCGATTGGATTACGCGGTCGAGGTACGCGGCCGACTGCGCGATGTCGATCCGCGTGCTCGGATAGTCAAACGCGACCACCATGTACCCGGCCTTTTCGAGCGCGGGCCGCATCGCGTAGTAGGTCTTGGACGACTTGGTGATCCCGTGGATTTCGATCACCGCTTTGCCCGACATCGGCCGCAGCTTGAATTTGACCTTCAACTCCTCGAGTTTGTCGTTGCACGTTTTGAGCGAGCCGAAAGCGTAGCGGCTGTCTTTGGGATCGAGCAGGCGGTAGTGCTCAGTGAAGACGTTCTGCTGAATCCGCCAGCCGCGGAAGAACTTCACGTCGCCCCAAAATTGCCGGCCGCCGAGCGTCTTCATCACGCTTCCCAGTGTTGAGTTCTTTGCCGCCGTCGAGTTCTTTGCCGGTGTCGAATTCTTGGAATGTTTTTTTGCCGGAACATCCTCGCTCGCCTGCGCGGTTTCCTCGGGATCGTCGCCGGCTCTGCTCACGGCAGGCGTCAGCCCGCCCGAACTCAATAGCCAAACAGCGATCGCTACCAAACTACCAAATTGCCTCGTGCTGATCCGCATGGAGTGTCCTTCCTCCCGGCTCCTGGAAGCCGCGAATCATAAAAACATCCGCACACAGCGTCGCCTCCAGTTTTCGGCGAGTCGCAAGCTGGGGGCGTGGACAACACCGAGGCGTCGCGGACGACCGGATATCACGCAGTTTTTGCGCGAAATCTCACGAGAGGGCGGATTTTTCGACATTTTTTTCGCCCGGCCGCTCGGTTCGCGCGCGAAGGAGCCGTCGAAATTCGGCCGAGCCGCGTACCGAAAAGGGGGCGTATTGAAACGGATCTCGATCGCGGACTTGTCCCATGCCGGTGCTCCCTCGCATCCTTGGCCTTCTGGCAATGACGGCGTCGTTCTCGCTAGCCGTCTGGCTGGGGCATTACAGCCGTTGGTCAGATACCGTCGCCAGCGAAAGAACAATGCAATCGTTCCGGGATCCGAGACCGCGGATCGTCAGGGATCGGCCACACTACGAGTCGGAAACCTGTCCCGCCCCCGGGTCTGATTCGTCGCGCCCCCCGATCGCGAGCAAGCCGCCGTACCCCAAAGTCTTGATCGAGGAGCAGCTCTACAACTTCGGGATCGCCCCTCCCGGAGAAACAAAGAGCCACGGCTTCTGCATCACGAACATCGGCGAAGCGCCGCTGCTTTTGGTCAAACCGCCGACCGGCTGGTCGAAAGGGTGGCGCCGCACACTCCGGGTCGGCGAGAGATTCGAATATGAACTCTTTTGGAATCCTTCCTATTCCCAAACATGTTTTGCCCAAGGCGTCGTCCTGTTCACGAACGATCCGCAACGACCACAAATCGAGATGGCGGTGTTCGGAAGAGTCGGCTACCCCTGCCCAGTAACCGTTGGCAACGGCGTCGACATCCTTCCCTGAAATCGTGTTTCGGCGAGTTGTCATGATGCCACCTCTGTCTCGCGTCCTCGGCATGTTGGGAGCCCTCTCGTCTCTCGGCCTCGCCGTCTGGCTGGGGCACTACAGCCGCTGGTCGGATGTGGCTTCAAACGCAGCCGCCGCGAAGGCGGCCGAACAGACTGCAAACGAGGACTTGGCCGAACGACGACGACTGATTGTTGAGGAGCGGCTAAAGGAATCCAAGAGGCCGAAGCGGCCGGTCGAGGGTCCTGGGCCGCCAGCTATTGCGGCTACTCCACCGTTTCCGAAAGTCCTCGTGGAGGGAAATCAATTCGACTTCGGCACGGTTCGCGTGGGAGAGTCGAAGAGCCATTTCGTGCATATCAAGAACGTCGGCGAGGCACCGTTGCTGGTTGTCAGTCCGCCGCCGATGCATCAACTCCCACCCAAAGGTTGGCGCCGCGAACTTCAAGTTGGCGAAAGCGCCGACTATGAAATCAAGTGGAGAAGCCATGCTGCCAGCGACTATTTCGCTCAGTCGGTTGCTCTTTTCACCAACGATCCCCAACGGCCGGTCATTCGGCTGCAAATATCCGGAAAAGTCGTCGATCCGCCCGAGGTGGAAATCGGTACGATCGGACTGATCTCGGTCGGCGGCGGGGCCGCCGTGCGGGAAGTGATCCAGTCGGCGGCACTCGGAGTCCTGTGGGAACCCATTCTCGAATCTACTTTCGACGACTGAAGTCTGGAGGCTGGCTGCGATGTCGTTGTGCGCCCGCGTCTTTGGCTGTTTCGCAGTAATAGCCATCCTGGCGCTTTGCATGCGGTGGGGCCACGGCTCACAACCCAGGCCGCGGAAATCCCCCGCCCAAAGTGCAGGCACAGAGTCGGCGCAACGGCAACGCAAAGCAAACACAGAGCAAGTCAAAGAGTCTCAAGAATCCGAGCCGCTGCTCGCCGGCCAGCCCCCGGGGATTGCTGCGAAGCCGCCCTTTCCCAAGTTTTCAATTGATGAAGCAGTTTTCGATTTCGGCACAGCGCACGTCGGACAGGTGATGACGCACACTTTCGAGATTCAGAATGTGGGCAGGGCGCCGTTAGTGCTGGTCACTGCAACGCGTTGCGGAAAGGAAGGCGGCGGGGGTGGGTTCTATCGTTGGGGTTGGCGAAAAGTGCTGCGCGTGGGCGAGCGCTTCGACTACCAAGTGGAGTGGAAGGGGCGTGAGCCGAACAATAATTTCGCGGCGGGCGTACACTTGCTCACCAACGATCCCCAGCACCCCGATGTCTATTTCAAGGTCTTGGGACGAATCATCGACCCGCCTTGGCCAAAGTTCGTTCGGGAAAACGTCGACATTCCCTAAGTGGCTCGTTCCCTTCGAGGAGCCAGCGATGCTTATTGCCCGGGGATCGGCCGGCCCGGCGGTGGGGGCGGCGGTTGGTGCCAGTCCCAGGCGGATTGATAGGAAACGTCGAGCCACGGCGTGTCGATCAGGCGGTCGCCCTCTTTCTTCGAGATGAAGTAGGCGTTGAGCACGCCGGTCACCAACAGCGTTCGTTCGACGGGCCAAGTCGGTTTGCCCGTTTGAATCATTTGCTCGACGCCCTTCACCATGTACGTGAAGTGCATGAATGGGCGGGCTTCCTGGGTCCAGAAGAGGGCCGAGTCGATTTTCCCCGTGTCGGCATCACGCCACGCGGCGGTGAAGTCGATCAGGTTCGACGCCCACAACAGTCCGGCCCGCAGGCCGTCGCGGTACGTGATCACGACGAGCACGGGATCCTTGAACGCACTTTCGAGCGACTCGCCCGGCTTGTTCAAGGAATGTCGCCGCTTCGACGTGGCCGCTTCGATCAGCTCGCGGCTGATCACTCCCTGGGCGATCGCCTGCCACACGCGAGGTCCCTCGTAGAACTGAACCGATCGCACGCCCGTCTCGCCGCCGGCTCGGCGTTCGGCCAGGCATTGGATGATCTCCAAGCCGTGGTAGCCGTAAGCCTCGAGCGAGCTGTAGGCGGTGGCCACGATCTCGCTGACGTGGGCGTTTCGCTTCACGTCGATCGGCGGATAACGCCAAGTGAGCGGCAGGGTCGAGCCGGCCATCAGCGGCATCCCCCTGCGATGGGCCTGATCGTAAATCCATTTCGCGTCTTCCCAGTTGTCGGCCAGATGCTTGTCGGTATAGACGGGAACGACGCGATGCGAGCGATCGCAAACGTCCAGAATCTCGGTGAACAACCGCCGCTTGGGAAACATGACCTGGCCGGTGCCCGAAAGAGCGTAGCGGCCGTGCTCGCCAATCAAGAGCACTCCGTCGACCGCCAGCGATTTTCCGCCCAGCGTTAGGGCTTCGGTGGGCGTCTTGTAAATCGGGATGTGATGCGCGCGGGCGATTTCCAATCCGACGGAAGAGCCCTCCGGCTGGTCGATGTAGAGCGAAACCAACTGCAGCCCGGGCCGCTCCCCCTTGTCGTCGAGCGTCATCGTTTGCAACAGCCGGCTGACGATCACGTCGGCGTGAGAATTGTGGAAATAGGCGGTGACGATCGCCGCGACTTTCGGAACGTGCTTCGCATCCTGCCCGGCGCGGGTGTCAGCAGAGTAAGCGGCAGGCAGAACCAACAGGCTCAAACAACTGAGCAGAGCGCGAGCACGAATTCGCATCGAAAACCTCGGCGATTTGCAAATCGGTGGGGCACAGAACGAGTTTAGGAGAGCGTGTTGAAGGCAGGGCTTGAGCGTTTGGCGGGGACGTTTATCCGGGAAGGGTGCGGCTGCGATTGCGGCTTCCGATCAGCGATGGCACCTCACTGATCGCCCAAAAAACTACTATGAAGACCGGTACAACGAACGAACTGTCAATGACCAAGGGGAGAATCCACGCCGCTGCCCCAAAGGCCGCGATCTGGACCATGCGCCGCCCGATCGCTTTACGCCACGGCCCCTGGTCCGGCCTTTCGGGGAACTCGACTTCGGTCATGCGCCACCCGTCGGCTTGAGCTCGCCCCAGCCAGGTGTCGTCCGATTTTCTCGCTTCCTCGACCATGCCGTTATTCTAGCGGCGAATTCACCGCGCTTCCTTGGGTTGGACACAAGTTGCGATGTTCGTGTGGTTGTTCATTTTGATCGAAACGGACGACCTGCGACAACGATCAACGCCTTGACACACTTTCTGGGTGAAGAAAAATCCATGGCGGTCTGACCACTACCGCTGCCTCGCTCGATCGGGCTATAAACGAAGTGCGACTGGGAGAGCCGACGCAGTTTGGGTTCTGTTCAGCGGCGTATCGTCGATGTCGACAATTCAGCAGGGGATGCGTGCCGCTCGATGGGGGCTGTTTGCCAACATCGGGCTGGTGCTGTTGAAGCTGGTGACCGGCCTGCTGGGCAGTTCTTACGCCCTGGTGGCGGACGCGATCGAGTCGTCCACCGACGTCTTCTCGTCATTGATTGTGTGGCGCGGGCTGCAGATCACCGGCAAGCCGCCGGACGAAGAATTTCGTTACGGGTATGGCAAGGCTGAGTCGATCGCGACGGCCGTCGTTTCGCTGATGCTGATCGCGGCGGCCATCTTCATCGCCGTTGTCGCAGTCCGCGAGATCATCACGCCGCATCACGCTCCCGCCCCTTTTACGCTGATCGTGTTGGGCCCGGTGATTTTGGTGAAGGAGTTTCTCTTCCGCCGCGTGCTGGAGGTCGGGCATGAGACGGGCAGTACGGCCGTGATGGCCGATGCCTGGCACCACCGCAGCGACGCACTGACCTCGGCCGCGGCCTTCATCGGCATCACGGTGGCCGTGTGGGGAGGAGCAGGATGGGAGTCGGCCGACGATTGGGCCGCGATGGTGGCGTCCCTCATCATGACGGCTAACGGAATCCGCATGATGCGCGTGGCCGTCAACGACTTGATGGACCGCGTGCCGGAAACCGACCTCGTCGAGCGAATTGCTCAGGCCGCCCTGACGACTCGGGGCGTGTTGGCCATCGAAAAGCTGCGCGTTCGCAAGCTGGGTTTGAAATACTCCGTCGACGTGCACGTTCAGGCCGACCCGACCCTCTCGCTGCGTGACGCGCATGTGCTGAGCGGCAAAGTGAAGGGAAACGTCCGCGCCCAGGTGCCCGCGGTTGACGAAGTGCTGGTACACATGGAACCGTTCGAAGAAGAACCGGCCCCAACCGCCACCCGCGCCGTGAACGCCTGACGGCACGACGAAGGATTTCGAGCCGCGACCGTGAGGGAGCGGGCTATGACGCGCGGGAATTTGTGGGACCTTGATTGCATGGGTGCCACTGGCGGCGGCTTTGAGCCGCCAGTGCTCTTTCGCGCGGCCAGCGTTGCACGAAGACACTGGCGGGCCAAAGCTCCCGCCAGTGGCACCCGGCGGCCGCCGATCAGCAGTGTCTTCAATGCCCTGAATCGGGCACTGGCTATGCGGCGAATAGGGCGCGACGTGAATGGGTTCCGCGAAGAAGCACTGCTGAGCCGAAGCGTCTCAGCAGTGGCACACAATCCGGATTCTGCTCGCCATCACACTCGGTTGCCCGGTCTCAGTTGCCGTTGAGCGAGTTGAGCACCGTGTCGAGCATGTTCGGGTCGGCGGGTTTGACGAAGTGGTGGTCGAAGCCGGCCTCCTTCGAGCGGCGGCGGTCCTCCGCGTGGCCCCAACCGGTGAGCGCGACCAAAACGATGTTCTTCCCGTGCTCGGCTTCGCGGATGCGGCGGGCAGCGTCGAATCCGTTCAGGCGCGGAAGCCCCACGTCGAGCAGGACCACGTCGGGCTTATAGAGTGCGGCGACGTCGACGGCGCTGATGCCGTCATACGCAGTCCGGACATCGTGCCCCTTGATCCGCAGCAGCATCGCCAGACTGTTGGCCGCATCTTGATTGTCGTCGACAACGAGAATCCGGCGCCTCTTCTGAGCGGATGTCGACGGATGGTCGCCGGGCTGACCGTCGGAGGATGCGGGATGAGCAAAGGGCGCGAGCGGAATTCGGACGGTGAATTCGCTCCCCGTTCCCAGGCCTTCGCTCTTGGCCTCGACCGTTCCTCCGTGCATCTCGACGAGCCGCCGCACGAGCGTCAGGCCGATGCCCAATCCGCCCTGAGCCCGCTCGAGCGAGCGTTCGACCTGCGTAAACATCTCGAAGATGCGGCCCAGCATCTGGGGCGGAATGCCGACGCCATTGTCGCGCACCCGCACGACGGTGAAGTCGCCCTCGCGCGCGGACGAGAGCCAAATCCGTCCGCCAGGCGCCGTGTACTTGGCAGAATTGTTGAGGAGATTCAGGAACACCTGGGCCAAACGGGTCAAATCGGCGTCGAGCAGCATCGGCTGAGGATCGAGGTCCGTCTCGAGTTGGTGGCCCGACTCGGCGATTAGCGGTCGACTCGTCTCAACAGCGCTCTTGAGCGCATCGGCCAGATCGATCCGCTCTTTTCGCAATTCGATCTTGCCGCGGCTGATCCGCGAAAGGTCCAACAGATCGTCGATCAATCGCACCATTTGTTTCACCTGCCGATCGATCATCGTCTGGCTCTCGTTGAGCACCGACGGATCGTCTTCGGCCAGACGCATCACTTCCAAAGCGCTGCGGATCGGCGCCAAGGGGTTGCGCAGTTCGTGAGCCAACGTGGCGAGGAATTCGTCCTTGTGGCGGTCGTGGCTGCGCAACTCCTCGTAGAGGTCGGCATTGTCGATGGCGACGGCCGCGATCAGCGCGAGTTGATTCAGGATAGCCTGGTCGTCGGCGGTGAAATCGCCCGCCACCTTTTCCGCGAGCAGCAATCGCGCAAACGGCTGCCCATCGCGGCCGACCAGCGGTACGGCGATTCCTCCGGGCGGCAATTCGGCGCCGTCGCGTCCCAACAACACATCGACCCGTTTGGCACCGACGATTTCGCTCGCCTCCGACTTGATCACGCCCATCACGCTTTCGCGACTGGTCGCCGAGTGAATGGTCAACGAGGCTCGGGCCAGGTGGGACAACAACTCCGCGCGATGCTTTTCGCCAGTCAGCAATCGCGAGACTTGCTCTTGCGCCTCGCGCTGCTGAGTGATGTCTCGTGAAAAAATCGAATACAACGGCGGCTGGCTCCCCTCGAGGGGTGTAATCACAAACTCGATGAGCCGTTCGTCGCCATCGCGACGCCGGGCTGTCGCTTCTTGGCGGGTGTTGAATTTGCTCGCCGCTTCCTGGGCCAAGGAGCCGTCACCATTGACGGACCAGAAGGCGCCGGACTCAGCGGAGAAGAGCCGGTTGATGTCTTGAGAGATCGCCTCGTCGTGCGAATAGCCAAAGAGGGCCTCGGCCGCCGGATTGAACTCGATGATCCGCCCCCGCGCGTCGACAGTGATCACAGAATCGAGAGAAGCGCGGAGCACGGCCGCTTTGCGCGCTTCGGACGTTTGGAGGGCCCGCTCGGCGGCCCGGCGTTCGCCAACGTCGCGAAACACCAGCACCACGCCGACCACCCGCTGTTGTTCGTCGCGGATCGGAGCCGCGCTATCGTCGATGGCGTGCTCGGCGCCGTCTCGCGCGATGAGGACCGTGTGATTGGCCAACCCCACGATGGTGCCCTCTCGCAGGGCCCGCAGCGCGGGATTCTCCACGGTGTTCCGGGTCTGTTCGTTGACGATTTCAAACACTTTTTCCAGGGGCTGTCCCAGGGCGGCCGCGTTCGTCCAGCCGGTCAGCGATTCGGCGATCGGGTTGACGAACGCCACGCGGCCGCCGACGTCGGTGGCAATCACCGCGTCGCCGATGCTGGCCAGCGTGGTCCGCAGCCATTCGCGCTGCTCATGGATCGCCGAAGCCGACTTGGCCAGACTCCGTAAGTGCGTGCGAAGGATCCAGACAAAGCCGCCGACCGCCACCATTCCCAGCACGACCGAGAGCAACGCGCCGAAAGCCGCCGATCGATAGGCCGCGTCATTTCTCTGCTGTCGTTGGGCCAACAACTCGCGCTCGTGCACCTGCATTTCGGCAACCAGCGCACGAATGTCATCCATCGTTTGCTTGCCACGATCGGTCGCCACAAGCGCTTTCGCGGCGTCGTTGTCGCCAGCCGGCTTGCGGGCGGCGACGATTTTTTCCAGTTCATCCAATTCGGAGGTGACGAGCGCCCGCAGCTTCGGGAACTGCGCCTGCTGAGTCGGATTGTCTGAGGTGAGGCTCGCGCCTTTCTCGACTTGCTCATCGATGCTCGATCGAGCCCGACGATAAGGTTCGAGATAGCGATCCTCGCCGGTGATCACGAAGCCCCGCACGCCCGTCTCGGCGTCTTTGACGCCCGAGAGAATCTGCGCAAGGGTCTCGAGTACCTCGTGAGTGTGGGCCACCCAATTGGCGTCCACGTGCATCTGACGGGCCTGGCGAAAGCCGTCGGCACCGTTCAGCACCAGCACGGCGACAATCAGCCCTACGCCAATTGCCAGTCCCGTTCTCTGCGACGGACGCATCGAGATCACACCCCGTCTGGCTAGCCGATCACGCGGACGTTATTCCGTGGCGGCTGGCTGACCCGTGAAGTAAGCCGGTGCGTGCCCGCTCTTCCACTTGATATTGCAACCGATGCTGGGCTTCTGTTTCGTCGAGACGGCTGTGCCGGCCAGCACGGCGTCACACGCCGCACGCAGGTCGGCGCCGGTGATCGGCTTGTTGTTACCCGGCCGGCTGTCGTCGAACTGGCCGCGATAAACCAGCCGATGCTGGGCGTCGAACAGAAAGAAATCGGGTGTGCAAGCCGCGCCGTAGGCTTGGGCGATTTCTTGCGACTCGTCGAAGAGATACGGAAACGTGTAGCCGGCCGATTTGGCTTCGGCCTGCATGTGCTCGGGACTGTCGTCGGGATGCGTGGTGATGTCGTTGGAATTGATGCCGACGACAGCCAGACCCTTCGCCTGATACTCCTTGCCGAAGGCGGCCAGCGCGCTACGCAGATGAATGACGAACGGGCAGTGGTTGCACATGAAGATCACCAGCAGGCCGTGCTTGCCCGAGAAATCTTGCAGCGCGACGGTCTTGCCGTCGACGTTGGGCAGCGAGAAATTCGGCGCGCGTTCGCCCAGCGCCCGCATCGTGGATGCCGTCTTGACCATGAGTGTGTCCTTTCACCAGTGTTCGTGGAGCTTTGGTTTCTGGATCAGCCCGGGAACGGGCTGCGCTCGCAATCGCTAGCGCGCGTGCCCGGAAAACTTTTCG
>DASRXU010000332.1:0-5346 GCA_035687365.1 Planctomycetaceae bacterium
CCCTCCAAGGGTAGCTCATGGGGCCCGCAGCGGATGGACCATAGTGCCAAAACATTGGCATAAAAGTGGTGCAAAAGGAACACCCATGCAAAAACTCATCTCCGCGATTGGTTCTGCTTTCCCTGTGGTGCTTCTCTTAGCCATCTGCATTGCCGTAGGGGGTTCGCTGGCCCGATACCAGGTCATCCATCGTGAGCACGAACAGGCTTTTGAAGCCGAAAAGCGGACCGCAACCCACGAATCCATTGTCAGGGATGCCAAATCCCTGAAGGGGCAAGAGGCGATTCTGATTGAGCAACTCGAGAAGGACCGGGCGGCGACACCCAAGACGGCACTCATCGAGGAACGAATCAAAGACCGAGAAGCCGAGTTGGCCGATATTCAAAAGCGACTCAAGAGCCGGTAGGAAACACCCATTTTAAAGCTCCGCGTCGTTCAGATTTTCGGCGGCTCCTCAGCGCCCATTCGAACAATGCGGATGGCGATTCGGCACGACGCGCTGGAGGTCGCCCCCGACCGTGTCGAGTTCGTGATCGCCGGTCATCGTCGCGTCAACCTGCGAACTCGGCCGACCAAGATATTCCGCCGCGCGGGCCTGGAGCCGTGGCCGAAGCTCTTTCACAACCTGTGCGCGACCCGGCAGACCGAGATGGAGGAGTCGTTCCCGACGCATGTCGTCTGTGCGTGGCTGGGCAACTCCCCGAAGGTCGCCGGCGAGCGCTATCTACAGGTCACTCCGGAGCACTTCGCAAAAGCGGTGCGGAATCCGGTGCACTATGCTGGGACGCGGAACGACACAGAGCCACACACGACTAGTGCCGCGCGCGAAAATCGGCGAGATATTCGCGGTGACGCTGTTGTGTGTGGCTCTGTGCAATGTCAAAAGGTGGAGGATAGGGGACTTGAACCCCTCGGAGATTTCGACGCAAAGCGCAATTCCGCTTCGACTTCCATCGATTACCAAGTTGGTGCTGCTGCACGGGCGCTGCATCTTGGCGGTCCTAATTGTCATTGCTCGACCCTGATCTGCAACGCGTGATCGCGGCGTGGGATGAATCACCGGCGGCAATTCGGAAGGCCATCGGGTTACTAATCGAGGCCGAGAGATGACAGGGCGACGGCTGGCCGAACGGAAAAGCGACTTGCGCTCACTCGGTCTCTTCGACCGTGAACTTGAAGCCGTGGAATGCTTGTGGCATTTGGCCAATCGCAGACTGGGCCTGTCCGCGTGTCCTAAAGACTTCGGCGTTCTCGCGCGGACCAAAGACGCGCTGGTTTGCGGGGCGAGGTGGAGAAATCCACATCTCCAACCCCGCGGCGCTCGTCGCCTTGGCGACAAAGCCCGACCGGTATGTTTCGCTCATACCTTCATTCTAGGGGCCGTTGGGCGTTCTGGCCCTGCACCTACTTCTTGTGCAAACCGATTTTGGGAGTCGAGTTTTTGTGCAGGGGCGGGTTTTGGTGCCGTGTCCGACTGATCCCGTGCAACCGTGCCTATTCCCAGGGTACGCTAAGAATCTCGTTCGCTCACGCGACGGCGAACAGCAGAACTGTCTTCTGATTTGTTTGGAATTAGTGGCCGTTCAGGCATTCGCCATGACAGAATTTCAGGGTGACGGGCAGGTAGGGGCCGGCGGCGAGCGCTACCGGGCCTTGCTCGCTGTCTCGCAGGCAATTATCTCCCATCGCGATCTGGAGGGGCTGTTCCAAGAACTGGCCGGCCGGCTTCATCAACTGGTGAGCTTCGACTACGTCGTCGTAGTCCTCCACGAGGCGGCGACCAACACCATGCGATTGCACGTCGGCGCTGCCTCCGAGCCCGGCCCGCTCACGCCCGCGATAGTCCTGCCTCTTCAAGACGACCCAGCGGGACTCGTCTGGCAGACCCAGCAGCCGCTCATTATCTCGACTGCCGAGGAGCTGAGGCGCTGGCCACGTTTATTGGAACGAGTGCAGCCGTATGGGATCCAGTGCCTGTGCGAGGTGCCGCTGACCACGGCTCGGCGACAGCTGGGTGCGCTGGTCTTCGCCTGGAAACAGCCGTCCGCCTGCGACACGGCTGACTTGGACTTTCTGCAACAGGTCGCCAAACAGGTGGGCGTGGCCGTAGAGAACGCTCTTTCCTTTCAGGAAATCGCGGCGCTCAAGGACCGGCTGGCCAGGGAGAATGCGTACCTGGAAGAAGAGGTGCGTATGGAACAAAATTTCGGAGATATCGTTGGCGGAAGTGGGGCGCTTCTGCGAGTGCTGAAAGAAGTTGAGACGGTCGCCCCAACGGGCTCCACAGTCCTGATTCGTGGTGAAACTGGCACTGGCAAGGAACTCGTCGCCCGGGCACTGCACACCCTGAGCCCGCGGCAGGGCCGCACCTTCGTCAAGCTGAACTGTGCTGCCATTCCCACGGGACTTTTAGAGAGCGAGCTGTTTGGCCACGAAAAGGGTGCCTTTACCGGGGCCGTGAGCCAGAAGGTCGGCCGCTTTGAGCTCGCCGACAAAGGGACGCTGTTCCTCGACGAGGTCGGCGACATTCCTGCGGAGCTTCAGCCTAAGCTGCTTCGAGTGCTGCAGGAGCAGGAGTTCGAGCGCTTGGGTGGCACGAAGACGATCAAAGTCGACGTGCGGCTGGTAGCAGCCACGCACCGCGACTTGGCTGCAATGGTCGCCGACGGCCGATTCCGCGAAGACCTCTACTACCGCCTGAATGTTTTCCCGGTGATGTTACCACCGCTACGAGAACGCCGTGACGACATCCCAAAACTGGTCCGCCATTTCACTCAGCAGTTCGCGCGGCGAATGGGGCGCCGGATCGAAACCATCCCGTCCTCCGTCATGGATGCTTTGGTGCACTATCCGTGGCCGGGCAACGTCCGTGAGCTGCAGAATGTCATCGAGCGGGCAGTGATTCTCTCCTCGGGCTCGTCACTTCACATTCCTCCTGGCGACCTGCCGCCTGCTCGGACGGAGGTCCCGGCGCCGCCCGCCGCAGCGGTCACGCTCGCCGATGCGGAGCGAGAGCACATCCTCGTTGTCCTCCGCGAGACTGGCTGGGTGCTGGGCGGGCCGAATGGGGCTGCCGCCCGCCTGGGGATGAAGCGCTCCACGTTGCAGTGGAAGCTCAAGAAGCTCGGCATTTCCAAGCCCCAGTAGTGCCAGCCGATTGGCGGCTGTGACCGGCCGTTGGCACTTAGCCCTTGGCACTTGTCGTTCTTTTCTTGCGTCGATTCCATCCGCGAAATCCGCAAGTCACCATCGCCGCCTTCCTTACGAGGCGAATCGCCTGCACGGGACGCCGCCCGGCACGGACCCTGCTTTAGGACGCGTGCAAGCCAAATCCAGGAGGCACGCCATGCTCCGAATCACTGTTCACGACCAGCCAGAAGCACTCACCTTCCAACTCGAAGGAAGGCTGGGAAGAGAGGGCGTGGAGGCGCTGGAGGAGTGCTGGCAAACTGCCGTGCCCCGCGACCACAAAGCACTCCTCCGCGTGGACCTGACGGAGGTGACAGCCATCGACGCCGCGGGCCGGGCCTGCCTGGTCGCCCTGCACCGGCAGGGTGCGGAATTCATCGCCGCCGACTGCCTGACCAAAGCCATGGTGGCCGAGATCAGTCAGGAGCATGACTGCGATTTCTCGAAGTGACGGGCAATGTGCAAAGAGGCACCTCGATGGACTCATCAATGATCACAGCGACGGCGGCTCTGCTCGGATCGCTGGCGGGCGCCTCAGCTTCAATCGTCACGAATTGGATGACCGAGCGAAGCCAGTTCGCTCGCTTGCACGCTGTCGAGGAGCTGCGACGCAGACAACTGCTGTACGAGGAGTTCATTAAGGACGCGTCGAATTCGGTTATCGACTCATTGACCAACTCGTTGGACCGACCCGACAAGTTCGTGAAGCTCTACTCGAACGTCAGCTGCATCCGACTTCTCTCGTCACCGCCTGTGCTCATGGCCGCGGAAGAGTGCTGCCGGCAAATCGTCGAGCTCTATTCAAAGCCGAATATGACGGTTGAGGAAATCCGCACATCCTTCGAAGTGAACCACTTCGATCCATTGCAGGCGTTCAGCGCTGCTTGTCGCGCGGAACTGCATCAATTCGCACCCAAAGTAACCGGCTCTCTTAAACGATGGTGAGGAATCCGATGAATACTTTCGCATCTAAAAAACGCATTGTGATTCTTGGCAGCGGTTTCGGGGGGATCGCGACCGCCCGCCACCTGGAACGACTGTTTGGCAAGCGGCCGGATGTTGAAATCATCCTGGTGAGCCGAGACAACTTTCTGGTCGTCACGCCCCTGCTTTTCGAGGTCTTTTCCGGTGTGCTCGATCTGCGTTCATGCTCGTTCCCAGTTCGGGCCGCTTTACGCGCCACACGCTTCATGGAGGGCAGTGTCCAGGACATTGACCTGGACCAGCGCGTAGTTCGCCTGGCAACGACCGAGAAATGCACGGAGCTGGTCTACGACGAATTGGTGCTGGCGCTCGGGTCCAAGACGAACCGCGAAATGATTCCCGGTTCGGAGCACGCCTTCACGTTCAAGACACTGGCCGACGCTCTGCTGCTCCGCAACCACGTCATCGAGCGGTTCGAGCGCGCCGACGTCGAGACCGATGCACAAAGGAAAACGCAGTTCCTCACATTCGTAGTCATCGGCGGCGGGTTGGTCGGAGTCGAGTTGCTCGGCGAGCTGTCCGCCTTCGTGGACGGCATCATCCCTCTTTACAAGCACATCGACCGAGGCGAGGTCCGCTTGCTGTTACTCCAGGCTGGCGACCGGATCATGCCGGAAATGGATCCGACGCTCGCGGCTTACGGTGCACGGGTGCTCGCCAGCCGGCCTGGCGTGGAGCTGCGGACAAATACACGAGTGCGGTCCATCGAACCCGGCACGATTCATCTGGCGGGCGAAACCATGGTCGCGGACACAATCGTGCTGGCGGCGGGGAATGTGCCAAACCCGGCAGTGACGCATCTCCCCGTGGCTAAGGACAAAAGCGGGCGCATCGTGGTCGAGGCGACCATGCGCTGTCCGAGCCACCCCGAGGTTTGGGCCCTTGGCGATTGCGCCTCGATTCTCAGCCCCAACGGCAAACCTTATCCACCCCTCGCCCAGCACGCCTTGCGCGAGGCCCGAGTCCTGGCCAAAAACATCTTCGCTGCATTGAATCATCGGGCCCTTGAGCCCTTCGTCTACGACACGGTCGGAATGATGGGGTCGTTGGGCCATAGCAAGGGCTTTGGTCAGCTCCTGAAAGTCCGCTTGCACGGGTTCCCTGCGTGGTTCATTCGCCGCACCTATTACTGGCTGCAGACGCCGGGCTTGGCCCGAAAGCTGCGCATCGTGA
>DASRXU010000333.1:0-8355 GCA_035687365.1 Planctomycetaceae bacterium
CGATCTCGCCGACACGAAACTCGAGGCCCGGGCAGCCGAGCTTCTGAGCGATCCGTCGACAGTCGGCGATCACGTCGGCTTGACGGTCGAGGCCGAGTATGTGAACCGCTCGCCGATGAACGTGGGTCAGCAAATGATGCAGAGCAAACGTGAGGTAACTCTTGCCGCTACCGAAATCGACGACTCTCAGCTCGCCCGTTGTGGGCAAATGGGGAATCACATCGTCGACCAGTTCGAGAAAGCGATTGATCTGACGAAACTTGGCCTGCTTGGACGCTTTCACTTTGCCCGCTGGCGTCATCACGCCGATTTCGACGAGAAACGGAGTCACCTCATGTTCGGGCAGGATGTGCGATTTCGTGCGGTTGTGTTCGAGCGAAACGGGTGCGCGAGTTGGGCGGGTGCGGCGGACACGCAATCGCCCCTCTGCCGCGACCGACACGTCGAAATCCGCATCGACGGTGAAGACATGCGCTCGTCCGTACGATCCGCCCAACAACTCGCGAATGCGGCGACCCGTTAACGCTGGCTCGAGGTTTTCGTGCGTCTCGCGATTGGCAATCCGCGAGACCCACTGGAAGACGCGGGCCCCCTTCACCGTCGTCGGACGCACCACAAGCCGCTCTGATCCCTCGCCGATTCGACGCTGGCTGAGCGTCGTTCCCAAGCACGAACCATTCGCCAGGGCTGCGTCGAGCTGTTCCCAGAACTCCGAGTCAGCGTCGCTGCTCATCGGCAGACTGCCTCGCGCAGTTCGTCCGCAAAGGCGGCCATCCGGCTATGAAAAGTCTCGCGATCGCCCAGCGGCTTGATCCGCAGCGCGAGATTGTTGGGTCGCATGAGGGCCCAGCCGGAAAATGTCCGCCGGATGGTCCGGATCGACCGCCGCGAGAAAAAGAACGCCCCGGGATTGTCCATCAAGAGTCCGGGAAGCCGCCCCCCCTCATCGGGCCCCGGCAGAGGCAACTCGTGTTTAGAAACCTCGACACGCATCGGAGATCGATAGGCGTGCCAAGTTCCGATCGCCATTTCACCTTCCGTCAACGCCGCCTGCCGCAAGATACGCAACGACATTCGAGCCAGGCCGAACAACACCGATCGCGGCGAATGAGGAACGTGCTCGGCTGGAACCAGGCGGACGCGCTCGACCGATTGTGGGACAAAAAACAGGCCGCCAGCCGTGGCGTACAAAAACCCCCGGTCGGGCAGCGTCGCCCGCAGAATTCTGACGGGTCCGATCCGCGAGATCAGCGGACCGATGGCCGCCGCCAGTTCGTCGAGCGTCGGGTCGGCTGTGCGCAAATCGATCGGATAATCGCACTGCGGGCATTGCTCGGCGATCGGTTCGACCCACGATAAGCATTGCTGGCACAAGACGAGCGCCATAGCATTGTCTCTTCTAACCGCCCTTCTTGAGCATGGCAACGCCGAGTTTCGGGAGATGGCCTTGGACAAAAAGCAAAAGAAGCAACTCGAGGCCGCCAAGACGCGGATGCAGAATTTGCGCCAACTTCTCGCCGGCGCGCGGGACCAGCCCGACGATCCCGAGGAAATTACTCGCCTCAAGCGGGAAATCGCCGAGGTCGAAGCGCAGATCCACAAGCTGCACGAATCGTAAGCGCCGAGGAACCCGGTCCGTGCCCGGCCTCTTTCCGCCGACGATCATCGTCGTCCATCCGCGCGAAAAACGCTCAAAATGCACCGTGGAGGCGCTGCGCACCCGCGACGGGTTCGTGTTTTGGACATTTCCCGATCGCGGGCCCGAACCCGTCGCCGGCTACGTACGACTCGTGATGCAAGGGCCGGTGCTTTCCGCGGCGGACGCCGATCGAGGCTTGTTGGTGCTCGACGGCACCTGGCGCCTTGCCCACCGCATGGAGAAGTTTTTCTACGAATTACCGGCGCGCAGCCTGCCGCCGATTCAGACGGCCTATCCTCGCCTTTCCCGGATTACGCCCGACCCGGTGGGTGGCCTGGCAACGATCGAAGCGATCTATGCGGCCTATCGGCAGCTCGGCCGCCCCTGCGAGGGCTTGCTCGACCACTACCATTGGGCCCCAGATTTTCTTGGGCGGAACAACTGGACGTGACGTCGACCGGCTTGGGAATGCGCTGGCCGGTCGCTGCTTGTCCAGGAGTTTGAACACCAATCGGCCGAGGCAACTCAGAGAGCCGTCCCGTCGAGAAGGCCTTGAATCAGATTGCGGATCTCGTCGACGCGGACCGGCTTGGCCAGGTGACCGTTAAACCCGGCATCGGCCGAACGTTGCCGGTCCTCGTCGCGGCACCAACCCGAAACCGCGACGAGTACCATCCCCTTGCCCCAGTCCTGGGCCCGAATCTGTCGCGCGGCGCTGAACCCATCCAGCTTGGGCAGGCCGAGGTCGAGCACAATCGCGTGCGGCAAGAAACGCTCCGCCACCTCCAGCGCAGTCAGGCCATCGTAGGCCATTTGCACTTCCCCACCCAAGATCTTCAGCAACATCCGCAAGCTTTCAGCCGCATCTTTGTTGTCATCGACAACGAGAATGCGATACGGCTCGCGAAATGCCAGCGGGTCTCCGTCCCTGTCGTTCGACAACTCGATCAACTTTCGGTTTTGCCGCGATGTGGTGGGATGACGGTGCGGCGCCCGGCCCTAGCAGGCACAGTGTTCGACTCGGCACTGGTCGACTGAGCACTGGTCGACTCGGCGGCAAGCCACGGGAGGCGCCCGTGCGCTCGAGGCCAAGCGACCAAAGCGGCACCCCGTGGCAAGCCGCTGGAAGTCGGTACTCCTTCCAGCGGCATCACTTCTAGCGAAAACCAAACCGGATCGGCGTAGGAAGGTGACCCCAAAATGTTGTGGTTATTTTTCCTACATTGCTCTCTTACAGTGCAGCGAATTCGCGCCGTTGTGAGCGATGGACGTCGAAGATTTGTGCGAAATTCACCTACATCAACTTCCGGTTGCTGCGGGCAGACGCCACAAGCGCGGGCGGTAAAGATTGATGTCTATCGCTCAGCAGGGCCGATCTCAGAGCGAGTTCATGATGAGTCGGAGTTTTTGCAGACGCGTCGCTTTGATGCGGCAATGAGAGGGAGAACGGACGGAGCCAATGGACTTTCAAGCCGCTCGGCAGGGGCAGAGGCTTGTTGAATCACAGGTTCGCGCCGACTTGCGTCAGTCCTCGTATGGCGAAGTCCGACGAGTGACTTGCACACTGAAGGAAGGCGTGCTGACGCTGAGCGGGCAGGTTCCCTCCTACTACCTGAAGCAGATCGCCCAGCGGATTGCCCTGGCGCGAGTGGATGAAACGGTGACGGTCGTCAATGAGTTGGAAGTCGGACCCTAGAGGCGCAGAGCGCGACCCGCCGCCGCTGAGGAAGACCTCGGTGAACGGCCGCCTATCCAAAAAAGGCCAAACGATGCTCATCTTACGGCGGAAAATCGGCGAACGAATCGTCATCGACGGCCACATCGAAGTGACTGTGCTACAAGTCCGTGGCGGCAAAGTCAGGCTGGGATTCAATGCGCCTCGTAGCGTTCGCGTGCTCCGCCAGGAAGTGCTGCAACCGGAGAGCGAGAGCGCACTCGACGATGCGGCGGCGGTCGAAGTCGAAATGCCGGTGACCTAGGGGCGGTCCGAAGACACTTTTGTCGATTGCGGCTCGCCATCTCTACCGACACTATCCCGTCCGCGCACGTCGCGGTTAAAATGCCTTTTCACTTGGAAACGTCTTGCTGCCGTAGGACGTGCCACGTCAAAAGGAATTCCCGTGACTGCTACTGTCACTCGCAAGAAATCCAGTGGCCGCGTTCCAAAGGGTGCCGCTGAGGACCGGGCGAAAATCCTGCTTGTCGACGATCACGAAATGCTCCGCCAGGGGATGCGCCTCTTGATCGAGCATCAAAGCGACCTACGGGTCTGCGGCGAAGCGGACGACGAGACTTCCGCCGTCAAGCAGTTCCGTAACGGTCGTCCTGATTTGATGATCATCGACCTCAGCCTGAAAGAAGGCGACGGCATCGAGTTGATCAAGCGGATCAAGCTGATCGATCCCGACGCGCGGATGCTCGTTTACTCGATGCACGACGAGCGGGTCTACGGCGAACGGGTGCTACGCGCCGGAGCCAAGGGCTACGTCAGCAAACAGCAGCCGGTGCGTGCCGTGCTGCAGGCCATCCGTCGGGTCCTGGCGGGAGCGATGCACTTCAGCGACGAGATGACACAGCGACTGCTCGAACGAGCCGCCGCCAAAGAGCCAATGACCGTCGCATCGCCGGTGGAAAATCTTTCGGACCGCGAACTCGAAGTATTCGAGATGATCGGCCGCGGCCTGACGACTCGCTCGATCGCCGCCCGGCTGCACTTAAGTCCCCGCACGGTCGACACGTATCGGGAACGGCTCAAGATCAAACTGGCCCTCGCCAATTCGGCCGAGTTGCATTACCGCGCCGTGCAATGGGTGCTCAAGGGGACCTAACGACGGATGTCGACAGACCAATGGACGGCGGTTGACCGCTATCTGGCTGATCTTCTGATCGCTCCCGATGCCGCCCTGGAGGTTGCGCTGCACGACAGCACGGCAGCCGGGTTGCCCGCGATCAGCGTCACCCCCAACCTCGGCAAGCTGCTTTACCTGCTCGCCCGAGTGCAGGGGGCCAAGAACATTCTGGAGTTCGGCACGCTGGGCGGATACAGCACGATCTGGCTGGCCCGCGCGTTGCCGCCCGGCGGACGTTTGATCACGCTCGAAGCCGAGCCCAAGCACGCCGAGATCGCCCGCAAGAATATCGCCCGCGCCGGACTCAGCGACGTTGTGGAGGTGCGCGTCGGGCAAGCCCTCGACTTACTGCCGAGCGTGGCGGCGGACATGCGTGCGCCATTCGACTTCGTCTTCATCGACGCAGACAAGCCGAACAACCCGGAGTACTTTGCCCGGTCGCTGGAACTGTGCCGCGCCGGAAGCTTGATCATCGTCGACAATGTGATTCGCGACGGGGCCGTCATTGACGAGAAGAGTAGCGACGCCAGCGTGCGAGGCGTTCGCAGGATGAACGAAATGCTGCGGGACGAGAAGCGAGTCACGGTGACGGCTCTGCAGACCGTCGGCAGCAAAGGCTACGACGGTTTCGCGCTCGCTCTCGTCACATCCGACCCGAAGTCGGCCAGTTGATGAGGTGCGTCGCTTGCGGCGGCCGGACTCGCATTGAGTAACCATGAGCACCTCCCCTGTTTTGAGCGCTCTACGCGACTGGCTGACTTCGCAAGCGGTGACGTTTCGCGAAGTGCATCACGAGCCGACGTTGACGTCCGAGGACTCGGCGCGGGCTCGCGGTGAAGAGCTACGCGTTGGCGGAAAAGCCATCTTGATGAAGGGCGACGACGATCAGTTCCGATTGTTCGTGCTACCGGCCAACCGCAAGGTTGACTCGGCCATTCTTCGGCAGAAATTCGGCTTCAAGAAGTTGCGATTTGCTAGAGCCGAAGAACTGCAGACAACGACCGGCCTCGTCCCCGGTTCGGTCCCTCCGTTCGGACGTCCGATCTTGCCTTTCGACCTTTATCTCGACGCGGCAATTGCCACAAACGATCGGATCGCTTTCAACGCGGGCGCATTGACCGACTCAATGATCGTGCCAATGGCGGACTATCTCCGCGTTGCCGCGCCGGCCGAGTGTTTCGCATTTTCGGTCGAGCCGTGAGCAGAGAGGCGGCACCGACCCGTCGCCGCGGTTTTGCGTCGTCCAGCCTCTTGATGGTCATTCTGGTCGCGGGCGGTTGCTCGCAGTCTTCCGCCCCAGTCGACGCGACGGCGACTCTGGCCGCGCTGGCCAAAAAATATGGCATCCAAATCGTAACGCGGGATGTGCAACCGGCGGACCACCGCATTCACGCTACGCCATGCACCCCCGGCGAGCTTGGTCGGTATGCCGGATTGTTCGCCGAGGAATTCGGGCTTTATCCTCCGGACGTGATCCGCCGAGCGCAGCTCGAACGGGGCGTGCTTTGCAAGGATCTCTCGTACGGCGGCCAGCTGCGCGGTGCTATCCCAGACTTCGAGAGTAAGACTCTCTATCTCGACGCGGTCCGAGGTGACTCGAACCCGACCTACCAGCGCAAAGTGATCCACCACGACTTCTTTCACATGATCGACTATCGAGACGACGGCAATCTCTACACCGACAAAGAATGGGAGAAACTGAATCCCGCCGGATTTCACTACGGCACGGGCGGCGCCAACTCGCAGGACGACCCGATGTCGTCGGTGCTCACCGACCGCTGGCCAGGTTTTCTGAATTCGTATTCCAAGACCGGTGTCGAAGAGGACAAGGCGGAGATGTACGCGAACCTGGTCGTCGAGCCTGCTTACGTGGAACGCCGCGCGCAGACCGATGCTGTGGTGCGTGCCAAGGTGGCAGCTATCAAGCGATTGATGGTCCGGTTCAGCCCCGACGCCGACGATCACTTTTGGGCCCGGGCCGCCGCCTTACGCTAAGCGTTGCCGCGAGCGATTACGGCAGTGGCACGACCTCGCAGATCAAGTGCGCCGTTTTTCCTGCGCCGGAATCGAGCGTTCCGTCGCGGGAGGACCCGGCTTGGGCAGACGGGTCACCTCTTCGTTGACCTTCACCAACAACTGATTCGCGTCGGGCAGCTTTGGCGGTTTGGTGCTGGATTGCTGATCCATTCGCAGCCCGGAGGTTAAATCGCCAAAGGTGTGTCGCCGCCAGTCGGTGATATTGGGCTCGCGGACGCCGGTAAACTTTTCGAGAAACTGTAAGATCGACGTGTGGTCAAACCGCTCGCTCGAAACCCAGCCTCCGGCCGTCCAGGGCGAGACAATGATGCAAGGCACGCGGAAGCCGGCGCCGATCGGCAGACCGCGGACAAACTCTCCAGGAGTCCCCTGCGGCGGGGTGGGCGGAACGACGTGATCGAACAGACCGTCGTTTTCGTCGTAGTTGAGGATGAAGACCGTCTTGGCCCAGACATCGGGGTTCGCGGCGATGGCGTCGATCTTGCGGGCCACAAACGCGGCCCCGGCGGCCGGCATGTGATTTGGATGCTCCGACTCGTGTCCGGTCGGAATGATCCACGACACGGTCGGCAGTCGGTCGTGCTTGGCGTCTTGTTCAAACTGGTCAGGCGCGCCACGGACCATTCCTCTTTCGTGAAGCGATGAGCCGGGCTTCGCATCGCGGAAGACGCGAAAGTTCTCGAGCATGTTGCAACCGTAGTTGTCCTTCTGCTGATAGACCTTCCAACTGACGCCCGCTTTTTCGAGCCGCTCGGCGTACGTCGTCCAGGTGTATTCCTTGGCTCGGTTCTTGGGCCGCGTGTTGCGGAGCAGCGGACCGTTGTGACGCCCCTCGGGGTCGATCATGCCGGTCATCCAGTACATGCGGTTGGGCCAGGTCGGACCGAAGACCGAGCAGTGATAGGCGTCGCAGATGGTGAAAGCCTCGGCCACCGCGAACTGAAAAGGGATGTCGGCCCGCGTGTAATGGCCCATCACGAATGCGCCGTTCACGCCGTCGGCCTTGCGGTGCGCGGGGAGCCAATTGTCCATCTTCCCATCGTTCCACGAGTCGTGCTGGACGGCCCAAGCGTGACTCGTCGACGGAATCTTCTGCGCGCTCGTCGTTAGCGTATTGAGATGAAAAGGGAGCATGTAACCCCCCGGGCTCAGCGCGTCGGGCTGATGGAAGACCGATTTGCCGCCGGGTAGCCGCAGGGCGTGTGGATCGTCGAAGCCGCGCACGCCGGCCATCGTGCCGAAGTAGTGATCAAACGAACGGTTTTCTTGCATCAGGAGCACGACGTGCTTGATCTGCTTCAGCGAACTTTCGGGCGTTTTCTCTGCCAGAACTCGCTGGATATTGGGCGGCATCAGCGACGAAGCCAGCGCGGCCGCCGTGGTCCGCGCCGTATCGCCCAAAAGGCGACGGCGTGTCAAAGCGGTCGATTGCGATTCCGAGCTGGCGTGGTGTGTCATAATTCCGATCTTAGCCCTGTCCTGGTTTTTTTTGAGCGATTGGGTGAGCGTCAAGCGGCGGCTGCGATCGAGACGGTTGATCCGAAAACAAGTGCAAACGGCTGAATCTGTTTTTGGATCCGAAGGCGACCACCGTCAAGGGACTTCGTGTCTCCCCTTAAGGGCAGTCGTGAGCCGGTCTTGTTCGGCCCGCGTGCGAGGCCTATGCTTCAAAGAGGAGGTACGTGATGGAAATCGCTCGGCGGCAGTTTCTCAGGGAGGCGGCGAGACTGTTTGCGGTGGCGGCCGCGAGCGGGGCGGCAGGCACCACGGCATTCGGGGCACCAGTCTCCCTCAAGGATCCTAAAGTCAACGATGCGGTGAAACGCGGCC
>DASRXU010000334.1:0-13534 GCA_035687365.1 Planctomycetaceae bacterium
CACGGGGGCCCTGACCATGCACCTCTTGCTCGTCCGGCACGGCTCGCATGACGACCCCATCGGTAACCCCGTTCGGCCAAGGGCTATCCGACAGCAAGCAGCGAATCCGGAGGTCGGGGGCAGCCGCAACGACGCCCAGCACCACAATCGAATAGACGAGCACAACGACGCCGCAAAACAGCAGGAGCAAAGGCACCCGAGATTTCATAGCAATCGCTTCCTCGTGGGGCTTCAGTTGATGAACGCGTACTCACTCGTCACGAACTGTCCATCCACCAATTACTTGTAGCGTTTCGGCGCCGACAAAACAACGATCGGCGCCGAGGCGGCGCGCCGTTCGGCGCCGAAGCAGTGGCGCCATCCCGTCGAGAAAATCGAGAAAAGATGGAGAGTTTCGGCTGAAAAGGGCGTTTTCCCAAGTCAAAACGCCGATGACCGACTCCGCTCCACGATTTCTGGCACAGCACGTGCGTTAGAGGAATCTCACCAGAAAAGCTAAGTCGAACGGCAAATGCGTGCGACCTCGGCCGACTGGCACAAATTTCGACCCAGCCTGACCCCCGAGGGTGATGTCCAGCGCGAATAAGGCCTGGTTGAGGAAGGTCCCCTGAGAGCAGCCTGACCCACTCTGCTTATCAGTTCCCCAATCGCAAACTAACGTCCAAGGCCTTGAACGCGCAGCCATTCTCGGGGGTCATTCTATTTGCTGAGCTGTCGGATCGATCACTCGCCGATTGCGGATGATATCGACTGGCCCGACGAGAGCTCGCCCGTCCCGAGTTCCGAAATGCGTCATCCCGGTTCCGCGCGCGGCTTAAGAGAACGCGAGCGCGTCGTAACTCATTAGCTGCCGAATCGCGAGCATGCCCGCGGATCAGTTTCCCGGGCGGTACGTGGCGCAGGAGCGGGGGCTTTCCCAAAGCGAGACCTCGGCAACCGGCAGCCCCTCGCCCACGGCATGATCGTAGATCAGGCGAGCAATGTTCTCTGCCGTCGGATTGGCCGGTATCAAGAGTAGCGGTTCCCCCAGCGATTTGAGCAGCGGGACAACCGGATCCGCTTCGCACAAAATCATCCGGTGATCCAGCTGAGCGTCGATCCAGGCACAAAGCGAGCGCTTGATATCACTGAAATCGACCAGCATCCCGCGATCATCGAGGCTGGCGGCCTCCAAGATGACTTGGGCCTTCCCGTTATGGCCGTGTAGGTAGCGACACTTACCGGAATAATTCAGCAGCCGGTGACCGTAGCAGAATTCGATTTCTTGACTGACACGATACATCGGGACAATACAGCGGGAGCCAGGGCGCGATCGAGCGGGGGTCCTGTTCCTGGCGGCACTCGACTCTCCGCAGTCGGTTTCGCTCGCCGGGTTTGCATTCCGATTCTAGGACCGGCCGGCATGCCGAACAAGCGGCCCCGCTTCCATCCCCCACTCGCAATTCCGACTCGTCGCGAGAATTACCGCGATTGCAGTCGCGACGTCAGCCATCCGCCCGTGATGATCATCACGAGGATGATGGAATAATCGAACAACGTCGCGGCTTCCCAACGCGCCATACAGTAGTCGCAATAAGGGCCATAGTGACCGATGAGGCGATCCATAAAATGCCCTCGCAATGGCCGGCGCGAACAATAACGAGCAGCGAACTCGTTAGGCACCGCGAGCGGCCAACAAACCAGGTTGAAGGAACGAGTGATGAGGACGCCGGAAGCCGGCGCGCGAGTGTGGCTGCAAGTTCGCCAGCGAATTGAGTCGCGAAACGACTGTTGCGTCCCGCTCTGCGCTCTTCTGAACTTTGCCCGCAAGTCGAAATGATGCTGTGAAATCTCTGGACGTGATACTCAACTTTAGCTCGTAGACGGCCAGAATGACGTCGTCCGCCCGCTCAGCCAAGTGACATTTTTGAAATTGTCAACCTGCCCGCGGCCAGGACTTGACCAATTGCGGTCACCCGCGGCCTGCCTTCGGCAAATTGACGAGAATCCATTGCAGCAGATGGACGGCCGCAGAGCGTTGGCGCCGGAGCCGTTTTGCGAGCGGCCGGCGGCTCGTGTCTTCCGGATCCTTGGAAAGTTCTAACTTCTTAACGACGATCCGGGGCTGTTTGCTCACGTGGGTGCGGGAGGCAAACGCCAAGAAGGCTAGTCCGTCCTGCGGGGGCGGCGCTCCGGGGCCTAAGTGACCGGTGATTGCGGCGGAGACGGTCGCGTGCGGCGTTGAGGTTAGAGCGCCGGCCGCCATTGCTGATGCGACTTCCCGGCTCACGGGTCCGGGTTTTTCGAGCAGGTCACGCGAAACCCGTAACCAACGTGCCTTGGTCTCCACTTGATAGACGACGGCCGAGCCGCAGAGAACCTCGGATACGCCAGGGATCCGCGTAAGAAGGGCGGCCACTAAGCCGCCCGTGCAGCTCTCGGCAAGAACCAGCTGATCGTTTCGCGCGCGAAGCTGCTCGACGACGCTGCCAGCTAAAGCGGTCAGCTCTCGATCGTTCAACGGCATCTCCACTGCAGTTAGGGAGCCATTGTTAAGGTGAGTAGGCAACGCAATGCACCGACTTTGGACCGACTATTTGGCGAGCCGCCGCCCACTCTCCTGCCCAGCAGCCGACTTGATCGTTCCGATTGGCGAGACTCTGCCTGACGTGTCGATTATTCCAGCAGAACGCTCTCACGGTAAGTCCTGGAGTGGCGCCCGCGCGGCATCTTCGCCGCGGCAAGGCGACCTTCGACGACGATCGGCCTGACAAGGACGATCGGAGATGACGGTCCCCCGCGCTTCGCCCCTGGATTTCATCGCGCGAGCGGCACGGCCTTGGGGGGTCGTCTCACGCTCGGTCGCACGCGGCTGCTACGCAGGCTGCGCCGCTTCCGATGCAGATCGAGGGAAGGGCCGTTGGGGGGGGCGGGGCCGTATGTCACGCTGGATTGGCCGACGAATGACGCGGGGGTCCGCGATGGCACTGCTGGGTCTGCTCTTGGCAGCCGGTCTGCGAGAGGGCACGCTCGGCGACGACAACAGTCGTGGAACCAGCGAAATGCTGCCGGTCCCGCGACTCGTCCGCGACCCGGACTCCTTCCAGATCGATCCTGCCATCGCGCCGCCAACCGACGCGGCTCATCCTCATCCGGACGAGGCCACGAAGGTGGCGAGGGGCCGGGCGACTCTGGATCAGCGGGTCAAGACCGTCCAGAAGGCGACGTCCAGCAAGGCATCGCGCAAGGCGGCCATCGAAGCGCTGCCTTTGAACAAAATGTCCGACGAACATCGTCGCCGTGTCTCGCAAATCGTGAGCGGCACGAGCATCTACCGCGAGCTGCCGACGCTGCAATTCGACATCGACCCGCGCGTCTACAACTTCTTCATGGAACACCCCGAAGCGGCCGTGAGCATCTGGCAGGTGATGAAGATCTCCGACTTCAAGATGCGACAAACCGGAGAGGGGACCTACGAGACCGATGACGGAGAGGGAACCCACGGCCGGCTCGACGTCGCCTTTCGAGCCCCGAATGAGGCCGTCGTGTTGTGTGACGGAGCCTACAAGAGCGCTCTGCTCCCGACGGCCATCAACGCTTCCGGCGTATTGCACGTAAATGTCGAGTTCGGGCAACGGTCAGACGGGTCGGCGTTTGTGACGCACCGAGCCCGGCTGTTCGTCTACTTCCCTTCGCAGACAGTCGAGACCGTGGCTCGGATTATGTCGCCGGTGAGCAACGCGATCATCGACCAGAACTTCCGCGAAGTCAGCCTGTTCCTCTACATGATGTCGACTGCCATGTCTCGGCAGCCCGGATGGGTCGAGGCGGTGAGCAAGCGGATGGAAAACGTCTCGGAAGAGCGTCGGACTGAAATCATGGTCGTCACGGTTGGAGTCTTCGCCGACGCAAAGGCCAGACGTTAGAGCCCGAATCGAACCCAGGTTCGTCCAAGAGTCCAAGGCCCCGGGCAGGAATCGATTCCTTCAAATCGGCCTTGGACTTTCGATTTATGGCCCTCGAGCCGCACTCTTGAACCTCGGCCCGCGGTTTTTTGCTCATTCACTGGGAATCTCTTGCGTGGCTTGTGGTCCGTCGGCGCGCTATTATTGAGTAAAGCTACTTCGCGCGGGACGGAGCTCTCTGACCATGGGGCAATTCGAAAGGCGGGTCGCGGCCAGCGCCAGTCTCTGGGCCGGGCTCGCACTGTTGTTCGGCGGGCAGCTCAGCGGGGGTGAGGTCGCTCTCAAGAATGGCCTGCTCCTAAGCGGAAATCCTCGGCGGCTCCAATCGCTGACCGTCGAACGCAAACACCCCCGAGAAAACGAAACGCTCAGCCTGCCGTTTGTCATGCTCGAAAACGGCTACCAGCGGATTTTCGTTCCGAGGGGTCAAGCCGCGCGGATTGACGACGGCGATGATCTGTCGAAGTTCGAGACGTTTCGCCTGACTCAGCACCGCACGGGGGGCCGCCAGATCACCGGGCGCGTGCTCTCGACCGGCCCGTTCAACGAGTACGGGCAACGCACACACACGCTGCAGACCCCGCAAAGGCAGGAAGAGATCGTCGTCGGCGTCACCAAGGTCGGCCCGAAATATGTCTCTTTGACTGGACTGCGATACCAGTGGAATTACGGCATCACGACGACGTCGATTCCTCCCGAGCAGCTCGACGCGATGATTCGCAAGGCCACCGATCGCAAGAATCCCGATCATCGATTCGGCATCGCCCGGTTCTATCTTCAGGCCGGTCTGTACGACGAGTCCGCCAAAGAACTGCAATCGATCGCCAAGGACTTTCCCGAGTTGTCGGCCCGCGTCGCCGAGGCGCGAAAAGAACTGCAGGATTTAGAGCACAAACTGATTCTGCAGGAGCTGCGCCGACGCAAGGCGGCCGGACAACACGAACTCGCGCACACGTACGCCCTGGGTGTTCCCCTCGACACGGCCAGCGGCTCCGTGGTGCACGACGTGCGCGATCTGTTGAGCGCGTACGACGCAAGTCGCGAACGAATCGCCAAGGCGCGCGTCCTTTTAGGTGAGTTGCAGGCACAACTGAAAGATCCCAGCCAAGTCGCCGCAGTAACGCCGCTGCGTCCGATGCTTGAAGAACAGCTTTCGATGGAGTCGCTCGATCGGCTGGATGCCTTCTTCAATCTCGTGGAAGACAAGACGCTGCAGCCCTCCGAAAAGCTGGCACTAGCCTATTCGGGCACGGTGGTGGGAAGCGCGGCCGCCGTCACCGATCTGCCGCTGGCACTACGCCTCTGGGAAGCGCAGCACTCCATCCTCGAATATCTGCGTACCGATTCCCCGCAGGATCGCGGGGATCGCGTTGCGCAACTCAACGGGCTGGATGGGATCACGCCCGAACTGGTCCTGAAAGTGATTCAGAATCTGCCGCCGCTCGCGGAAACGCCAGACATCCATCCCGGTGTTCCCGCCACTCTTCACGTGATGGGCCGCGGAGCTGAGCCGGGACCGTCCTACGGCGTGCTTCTGCCGCCGGAATACGACTGGCACCACAAGTATCCGATGATCGTCGCCCTGCACCCGGCGGAGCATAGCAGCAAGGCGGAGCTAGACTACTGGGGCGGGACCGCGGCCAAGCCCGGGCGGGCACAGGCCGCGGGCTACATCGTGATCGCGCCGGAATACGTCGAGGCCGAGGCTCGCGAATATGGCTATTCGATGTCGTCGCACGAGGCCGTGTCGCGCTCGATCATCGATGCGCGGAAACGCTTCAATGTCGATTCAGACCGAATCTTTCTGACCGGGCATGGCATGGGGGGTGACGCGGCGTTTGACATCGGCATGTCGCACCCCGATTTGTTCGCCGGCGTGATTCCCATCAACGGCATTTGCGATCACTTCTGCACGTGGTATTGGACCAATGCCGGGCACACGTCTTGGTACGTCGTCACAGGCGAGTTCGATGCCCGCGGAACTTTCCCGACCGACGCCAAGACGTTGGCCAGAATGATGGCCCCCTCGAACGGCCATGCGACCGGAATGGATGTGGTTTTGGTCGAATTCCTGCAACGCGGCTACGAATCTTATTTCGAGGAGACGCCGCGGATCTTCGACTGGATGGAATTACAGCGCCGCCAGAAAATGCCGCGCGACTTCTCGATGAACGTGTTACGCCCGAGCGAAAACCGCTCTTATTGGCTGCAGGCCGAGGGACTTCCCAAATCGGTGACAGAATCTAATGTCCTAGCCGGCCCCTCGCGCGGCAAGGTCTCGCCGATGCACCTGACCGGAAAGATCTCTCCGGGAACGGCTGCGGGAGCGACCATCCGTTTGCTCCCGGCTGCCGCCAGGAGTTATACCGTTTGGCTGTCTCCCGACCTGGTCAGCTTCGAGAAACCGATCACGATCATGCTCCGCGACATGCGGAAGTATCCTCACAAGATGACCAAATCGTCGATCAAAGACATCCTCGACGATTTTTCCACCCGCGCCGATCGGCAAAGAATCTTCACCGTGCGAATCGATCTGAACTGAGCGGATCGATCTGAACTGACCGATCGCCGGAGACTCGTTTGAGGCAGCCCCCCCCGAGCTGTTGAGATTCGAGCCGCGCCTGTAGAGGCTCGGCTCAAATCTCTCCGGGGACGGTCGACTTAGACTGGGACGGCCGACCTAAACTCCCAGCAGCGTGTTCAGCCAACCAAAGTTGGTCGTGATGATCGCGTCGGTCGGGCTGACGTCAGGCATGTTGACTTCGATCGACGTCAAAACCGGGTTGCCCGGCGTGAAGCTATTGGGGAAGACCGTTTCGCTTTGCAGCAGCGTGTCGTTGCCCTGTCCTCCGTCGATCGCCACCGATCCCATGAACAGATCCTGGGCCACCCACATCACGTCGCCGCCGCGGCCGGATTTGATCGTAACGGAGCTGAGGAAGGTGGCTCCGTTGATCATCGCGATCTTGTCGGCCCCCGAGCCCGAGTCGATGCTGAAGGTGCCGGTGTAGGACCCGTCGTTGCCCAACACGGCGATGTGGTCGACTCCTCGTCCGGTTTTGACCGCCGTATTGCCGGTCACTGAAATCCCGTCGAGCAGAATGGTGTTGTCGCCGTTGCCACCCTTCACTTTCAGATTGCCGCCGATGTTAACGGGTCCGAACACCAGGTTGAGAGGCGCGGACGTATCGCCGCTCGGCACCGGAGCAGCGCCCAGCAGAATCTGGTCGTCGCCGTTGCCGGTGTGAATCTTGGTGTTGCCGGTGACGCTAACGTCGGCGACTGACACGTCTTCGCTCGACGATGTGTTGTTATGACCGCCGCACCAGTTCCCGCCTTCTCCGCCGCCACACCAGCCGCGCAGGAAGGCCAGATCACTCACCAGCGATTTTCCGATGTCTGAGGAAGCAAAGGAACGCGCGCCCAGCAGGGACGAGATCGATGAGCCGACTCCGCACCACGAGTTGTCGCTGGAGGAATCACCGAAGCCAAAACCATCGTGTCCGAACAATCCGAAGACGTGGTCTTGAACTGGCGTGTCGATCAGCAGGTCGCCACCGACATCCACGTGCGCGGTCGCGTCTTCTCCGATGATTCCAAGTCCCGCGTCAAAACCGACCTGAATCTGATCGTTCCTGCCGCTGCTGAAGATCTTGAGATCGCCGGTAATTTCGGCATCGAAGACGGCAATCGTGTTGCTGTTGCCCGTGCCGCCCAGGATGAACACGCTGCCGCCGACGGTAACCGGGGCTTCCGATTCGGAGCTGCCGACGGTGAACGTGTCGCTGCCGACACCGCCGAACAACGCGATGCTGCCACCGATCGTTGCGTTCTCGACGGCGACCGTGTCGGTGCCGGCGCCCGTGTCGACGACCAGGTTATGCGGCAACGTGGTGAGCATTCCCGTGGCTCCGACGTTCACGACGTCGGCCCCCAGTTTCATGAAGACGTCGACGTCGCCCGTGACGCCGCTCGTGGTAAAGGGCGTGCTGCCGCCGTTAATCGTGGTCGTGCCGTCCAAGCTCGAAACCTGGAGCGCGCCGGTCGAGGTCGACTGGATCACGATCTGGTTATCTTTGGTATCACCGACAACCTGCAGGTTGCCGGCCGACGTCACTGTGGCCGTTACGTTGCCCGAGAGCAACGTGCGGTCTTCGAGACGTTCGAGAGCCCAGCGAGAGCTGATGAGATTTCTGCGCGATGTCCGTTTGCCGCGGTTCATGGCAAGCCTACTCCTGTGTTAGATGGCTGTTGTCGTGTCCCAAATCCTCCTTGATGGCTTGGCCCGCGGAGCCCAGGGGATCGAAGGGAATCCGCAGTGCACGGGTCGCTTGTCTCTCGACGCGCGTCCGGCAACCATGATTGCAGGTTAAGAGTAGCCAGATGCCGCCAATTGTCAACGTTCGTGGCAATTCGGGCGAAGCGGGGATGTTGCGAAGAATTTTAGGGCGATCGAACTATGGCAGGTTCTTTCAGGCTTAAGCTCGCGGCCGCGGCCGCGGTCGCGCTACTTTTGGCTTCTTTGGCGCGAGCAACCGCTGGAGAGTCGGTAGCCTCCGGGTCTACGCGGCCAACCGCGCTCGCGGGACCCACACAGACGCTCATCCTCCGAGTTCGAGTTCCCCCGACTGTTCTGGGCGGGCGCGAGCGGGACGAACGCCCCGCAGAATTTCAGATCAAGCAGGCCGATCTCCCCGCTGGGATGAGGGTGGATCTGTCGTCGCTGGTCGTCGTTCGCATCGATCCTGTGGACGGCCGAACCGCGGGGAAGCCACTCCCGCTGCGCTGGTACGACGCCGTTATTCCCTACGACTTTGCCGAAGTCGAAGACAATGCCCACGCGACCGATGGCTTGCACTTTCACCACGAAATTCACCCGCGTTGGGGAGACTACTACAACCTCTCCGGGGCCGGCCGCGGTGGACGTCTCGTCTGGCTCCACACGCAACTGAAGAACCAGGACGCTCACTACGAGATTCGCTTCCGAGTCGTCGATGAGGCAGCGGCGAAGAAGGCAGACGCGCGAGCCGACTTGGGTCGGGCTCCGCGCGGCTTCGTTGGCGATGGCAGCCACCGCTGCGCAATTGTCGGCGATTCGTCGACCGACATGATTCATAGCCGGGTCACGCTGACCGATTTCAACGGCGACGGGTTAGTGGACCTGCTTGTCGGCGGAGCCCGCGGAGCCGTGTTGGCCTATCCGAACCTCGGCACACGCTCGAATCCCAGCTATCCCTCTGCCGAACTCGTTTTCACAAGCGATGGCAAGCCCCTCGACGTCGGCTGGTCGGCGGCACCACTGGCGGTCGATTGGGACGGCGACGGCAAGACAGACCTCCTTTGCGGAGCCGAGCGAAACCGAATTCTGTTTTATCGCAACATGAGTGGGTCACGATCTGAATTGCCGCGCTATGAGTTGCGGGGATTCGTCACGGCAGACAAACAACCGATCGTTTTGCCGACCGCTCCGGTTCCCGAAGGCGGGGGCGTATTCACGATGGATTACTATCCCGTGCTGGATGCCGTCGATTGGAATGGCGACGGCCGGTGCGACCTGCTAGCCGGAGGCTTCATTACTGGTCGGGTCTACTTGTACGAGTCGACGGGTCGCAATGCCGACGGAACTCCGCGGCTCACCTTCCGCGACGCAATTCTGGCGGACGGCAAACCCCTCGATGTCGGATGGGCCGCCGCACCGTGTGCTGCCGACTTCGATGGCGACGGCGACCTTGATTTGATTTGCGGCTCGATGCCGATGTCGGCCGCGGGAGGCGACCAAAGCGACGCCCAAACGTTCTTGCGATATTACGAAAACGTCGGTACCCGGACCGCGCCGCGGCTCGTCCAACGCCCATTTCCAAAAACGGGCCAGTTCCCCAATTCGATCTTGGCCACGCCGCGCGCCGCCGACGTCAACGGCGACGGGTTGCTCGATCTCGTCGTGAGTGCGTCGTACAACATCTACATCTATTTGAATGTCGGAACAAAAACGCATCCGGTCTTCGCAGCACACACGAATCCCCTTCCCAATAAGTGGGGCGGAGCAGCCCTCCCCACGTACGGAGTGCAGTTCCTCGATTTCGACGGCGACGGCAAACAGGACATGCTGTGCAATCTCTCCGTCTATCACAACAAGGGTGACGGGACTTTCACTTCGCTGCCGCTCTTACCCAACGGCAATCGGATCGATCACCCGGCGAAAATGGGCGATGGTTGGATCTTTACTCACCTGGCCGACCTCGACGGCGACGGACGACGTGACCTGATGTACGGCACCCATGTCGGCAACATTTATTTTCATCGCAACGAAGGCACTCGCTACGACGAGCCGGGTGTTCTTCTCAAACTCGAAGATGGGAAGCCCTTGCACGTTGGTCCAGAACCGGGTCAAGCACTCGACTTCGACGTGCTGCAAGGTGCACGAATCACGTTTGCCGCGGCCGACTTCGACGGCGACGGCCGCATCGATCTCGCCGTCGGCGACACGTACGGCAAGCTCCGGTACTTTCGCAACGTCGGCTCAAAGACGCAGCCGCGCTTCGCCACACCCGTTCAGCTTGGCGACCTGAAACTTCGCATGGTGCCCTACGTGTGCGATTGGGATCGCGACGGGCGCCCGGACATCATCGGCAGTTCCGCCAATGGCCGGATCGCGCTGTTCCGCAACCTCGGCGGAAATCGCTTCGCGGAAGCCAAAGAGCTTGCGGTCCCGCCAACCCCGTATAGCCCCGTAGTGATGGTCACCGACTGGAACGGTGATGGCGATGACGATCTGATCATCGGCACGGCGTACGGTTACTTCTGCTGGTTCGAGCGCTCGTTCCTCGAGCGGGGATACGCAGCCGCAGAGCGCGAGTTCAAAGTCCAAAGTCATTGAGCCGGCATCTCAGACAATTATTGGGCGGTGAGCCGGCGTAGGGCGTTCATCTTTTCGTTCTGCCCGATGCGTGCCTTGCGGACAGCATCGGTCAAGATGGCGATGTTGCGGTCGTAGGTTTCTCGATCGACGGGAAACGGCGTGCCGTCTTTGCCGCCGTGAGCATAGGCATAATCAGCCCAATGCCGTTCGTTTGCTGACTGCTCCGCCGGTGGGCGAAAACGATCGGCGGGATCGCGATGCGAGGCGGGCGCGTCGAAAATCAGCTCGGACAGCAGTGACAGGCTCAGGACAGTCGCCGGACCAACCCCCTGCGTCCCCAACAATGTCTCGAACGACTGCGGCTGCCGCTCATGGGCGCCGATCAGAATGCGTCGGAGGTGACGCCGGTTGACGTCGCGCGGCAACAAGCGGTGATTCTTCGGTGCGAACAGCGTAGGACCTTCCGTAAAGCGCTCGATTTGGCCGCAAACCCAATCCGGATTCTCGCGAACAATGGCCGAGCTCGCCGCGCGATTCGAGTCGGCCTCGCCGGCCACCATGTTGAGTAGAGTGAGTTGTCGCGGTGATTGGTTCCGTTGAGTCTTAAGAGCTGGCGAAAGATCGCTGATCGCATCGTGCGGCTCGCAGACAAAATCGTCGACGCGCTCGCCAAGCCAGTGGTAACGCCGCGCGACCTTCTGTTCGCCGTTCAAGCCCTGCTGCACGACACACCATTGGCCGTCGCGCGTGAACAAAAAAACGTGGTGATAAAGCTGAAATCCGTCCTGTACGGCGGCCGAGTCGACCTTCGCACTCATCCGCGAGGCATAAATCAACCGATCGCCCCCTTCGATCGCAAAGCGGTCAGACGCCGCGGCGATCTCGTCCGGAGTGCGGCGACTCGTGCCCCCTTTGCCTCCCGCGACGCAGATACCCAGGTCCGGGCCGAACAGCTTGAACGCTTCTTTGAGCGCCCCGCAGGTGACGGTCGTCACGCCCGAGCTGTGCCAGTCGAACCCCAGCACACAGCCGAACGCCTGAAACCACCACGGGTCGGACAACCGCCGGAGGATTTCGGCCGGGCCGTACTCGTCGACGATGGCCATCGTCACGGCACCGGCCAGCCGCGTCATCCGACGAAAGAGCCAGGGCGGCGCCTTGCCGCCATGCAAAGGCAAATTCGCGAGCCGACGCTTCATGGTCGAAGTATAGTTCCACCCGCAAGTTTTTCGAGAGGGCGAAGCTCTTGCTGAGCTGTTTTGTCTCGATGCCTTGTGTTAAGGAGCCGCGCACGAAGTAAGCGGTGATTTCGCTTCGAATCAAGATACCGCTTACTTCGTGCGCGGCTCTTTAAGACTCGAAACGGATCCTCGCCCGGATCACTCTCCCGCTTTTGCGCAAAAACATCTACTCTGCGCCCGATGACGTGGCTGCACGAATACGATCCGCTCGGAAATGTCTTTGCGTCCGCGCTCGTGGCGGCAATCCCGGTTGTCGTTCTGCTGGGTCTACTCGGGTTCTTTCACGCCCGCGCCCACGTGGCCGCTTTGTGCGGCCTGATCACAGCGCTCTTGGTGGCCGTGGGTGTCTACCACATGCCGGCGACGCTCGCGGCCGCCGCTGCCGGTTATGGAGTCGCCTTCGGTCTGCTGCCGATCGGGTGGATCGTCCTCAATGCGATTTTCATTTTCGACATCACCGTCCACACGGCGAAATTCGAGATCGTCAAACAGGGCATTGCCGCGCTCTCCACCGATCGTCGCATTCAAACACTGTTGATCGCCTTCAGTTTCGGAGCGTTCATCGAGGGAGCCGCCGGCTTCGGCACGCCTGTCGCCATTTCGGCTGCACTCCTCGTCGGCCTGGGTTTCAAACCCCTGCATGCTGCCGGCCTGTCGCTCTTGGGCAATACGGCACCGGTCGCTTATGGAGCATTGGGAACTCCGCTCGTCACGCTGGCCAAGGTGACCGATCTCGACCTCATGAGTTTGAGCGCCATGACGGGGCGGCAGCTACCCTTCTTTTCGCTACTGATCCCGTTTTGGTTAGTGATCGTGCTGGCCGGTTGGCGCGCGATGCTCGAAGTCTGGCCCGCGTGCCTGGTTGCCGGAGGCAGCTTCGCCATCGCGCAATTTGTCGTGAGCAATTATCACGGTCCGTGGCTCGTCGACATCATCAGCGCGATCGTGTCGCTCCTGGCTTTGGTCGTGCTGTTGCGGTTTTGGCAGCCCCGCACCTCGTGGCAATTCGCGAATGAGAAGCCGGTTGTCGTTTCGCATCCGTCGCGTCGGGAATCACTCGTGGCCTGGATGCCGTGGATCCTCCTGTGCGTGTTTGTCTTCGTTTGGGGTTTGCCGAAGGTCAAGGAATCGCTCGATCACGTCAGCCTGTGGCGGATTCCCGTTCCCTTGTTGAACAAAAGCGTCGTCCGCGTGCCGCCCGTCGTCCCGACTCCGACGCCTGAGGAAGCCATCTTCCAGCTCAATGCCCTGTCTGCCACGGGGACCGCCCTGCTGTTCGCGGGAATCGTCGGCGGTTTATCGCTCGGCGTGTCGCCGCTGAATCTCGTCCGCCTTTACGGGCGAACGCTACGGCGAGTGAGCACGTCGCTGTTGACGATTGCCGCCATGCTGGCTCTTGGATTCACCACGCGCTACGGCGGACTCGATACAACGATGGGCTTGGCGTTCGCCCACACGGGCGTTTTGTTTCCATTCTTTTCTCCCCTCTT
>DASRXU010000335.1:0-10096 GCA_035687365.1 Planctomycetaceae bacterium
AATTCAGCGAGCAAATTCATGCAGTCTTCGAGCTATCGAGGTATCCCTGCCAGTCGACCTGGACCGCGTCGGCCCACAAGTGTTCCAGATCATACAGGGATCTCGCAGCCGGCGTGAAGACGTGCAGGACGATGTCGCCATAGTCCTGCAAGACCCACGTGGCTGACTCGGAGCCTTCAGTGCCCAAAGACTTTGAGCCTTCCGCCGACAACACCCGATGCACCTCGTCGGCGATGGCGCGCATTTGACGAGAGCTGCTGCCGGTCGTTACCACAAAGAAGTCGAAGATGGGCGTGACGCCGGTCAGGTCGAGCACGACCGTGTCGCGGCCTCGGTATTCATCCGCGATCCGGGCGCACAAACAGGCCTGCCGAATGCCCGCAGCGCGGCGTGCCGCTATCATGTCGAGCAGTGGTTGGCTCGGCTGGGGCTGGCTCAGATGGGGCTGACTGCTGATAACTCGCCTCCGAGCGGCCTGAAAGCGGCCACCCCGCCGCAGCGGATTTGATCGGTCAGTCTTGGCCCGTTTCGCGTTTGAAGCGGCTTTCGATCAAAGGCAGGATGCCCTGGTGATTGGCGTACACCACGCTCAGCGGGAATTGCGCCGGGATTGGCTTGAATTCCAGCTTCAGGATCCGCTGCCAGTAATAGACCGCCGTCATCGCTTCTTCCAGTGCCTCGTCGTCCGAGGTGAGCACTTCATACTTGGCGAAGAGCTGCTCGTAAAGCGTCATCCCCCGGAAGAGCAGATCGCGGGCCGTGGAGAGGTTGCCCTTCACGAACTGCTTTTCGCCGTCATAGATCAATTTGTGAGCGTCGACCATAAGTTTGGCCGACTCCGCCTGCGAACGAAACTTCCAATAGGGGTAGCGGGTCTCGTTCTGCATCTGCAGCACCCACCGGGTGAACGCGTCGACGTCTTTGCCTTGAGCCTCGGCCATGTCCCCCATGTCGTGCTCAGACATTTCGAGGTGATAGGGGCCGTTGGGGCCGTAGAACTTTTCCTGGCCGAACTTCTCGACCCACTCGCGATAGCCTTCTTCCCAGGCGGTCTGTGAAGACTCGTCGAAGTGGCCTTCGCGCTGCAGCGCGTCGGCATAGTTCAGCTGAGAACGGTACGGATAGCTTCGGAACAGCACGTCGAGCATTTGAATCGTGTCTGGACGAGCTTTCTGAAGTTCGTTGGCGACGAGGTACACGTCCTTGGCGGCCAGGTAGTTGTCCGTTCCTTTGGGATTGAGTTCCGGATCAGGGCCACCCTTGAAGGCCTCTTCGTTCGGGTCTTTCTTGAAGTAGGCCCGGTAGAACTTCCACTCGTCGGCGCGTCCGATCTTGGTGCCGAGGACGCGGCCCTCTTCGTAAGGAAGCTGGGCGATCTTGTCGTTGATGTCCCGTCCCTTCTTGAGGAACTTGGCCCCCTCCTTCACCCAATAGAAGCGGTCTGCGACGAGGTCCCACGCGGCGGACACGTTGTAAGCGAGGTTCCAACCCTGGAATTGCCAAACGCGCACAAAGTGCGGCTGGAGCATGATGATCGCGTCGACGTTGGCCCGCAGCTCGGCCCAGTTCTTCGTCTGTTCGTTTTCGTCCGCCTGTGACCAGAGCAGGTCGGCGGCGATTCCGCGAAAGCCGAGCAACACCAGGTTCATGGCCGCGCTGGTTGGATCGACCTGCCCGAGCTGATTCTCGCCCAAGTCGTAGCGCGTGCGCATCTGCGCCAGAACGCCTTGGTCGGCCGTCGCCCCCGTTCCCGATTTCGGGCGCCCCAAAATAATGATCGGGGCCAAGAGAACGACGATCACGCCGAGGTAAACAAGCTTCCGCTGCCGCGAAGTGAGACGGTTCATTTAGACTCGAGCTCCCGAAGCTTCAGAGCGAAGTAGCCCAAAAGCACGCAGGGGATGAAATAGGCAAGAGCCACGGCGAAGCTGGGGAGGATCGCCGCCCGGAAGTCGACGTCGAAGCCTTTGGCCACGTACGGCGACATTCCGAAGTAAGAAAAGTTGGGGAACGTCTGCTGGACCAGCCAAATCCCCTGTTGAGAGATCCAGTCGGTCCATTTGATCGTCCCGGTGACGGTTTTGCTGAGATCGAGGTCCACCGTCTGATTCAGGTGGGTGACCATGCGGTAGATTGATTCAAACGGTCCACCACCCAATTGATCGCCCGAGACGATTTTGTCGATCATGGTCCGGAATGACTGACCGACGATCAGCACGGCAAACGTCATGAGCGTCGCAATGGGTCCTTTGAGGAAGCAACTGGCCGCCACGCCGATCATGACAATGACGACCGCCTGCAACCACACACCGCTGAGCGCCTTGAAGAATCCGACGGCGAAGTGACGATCGGCCGTTCGGATGAACATATCCGGCCGTGCCATTCCCAGGAATTGTTCGCCATTCAAGCAGCGTGCTTCGATCTTCAGCTTTCCGTCGGCGATCACGTCTTTGACGAGGTCGACGGTTTTGCTCTTCCTCGCTTCGCTGTCGTAGTAGGTCAGGGTCGCGGGAACGGGTGTCACGTTCGCGTCACCCCGATATTCGGCAACCTCGAACGCAGGCAGCGGGACGCGCAGGCTCGTAGCCGGATTGACCAGCGTCAGTTGGCACAACAGTCCGCTGTTCATGACGCCTTTGTGGGTTCGGAAAGACTCAAAGCCGGTCTGCACCCGCAGGCCGCGCGTCTCGCCCTGGTCCTTCGTCGAAATCGGCATCAGCGACGCTTCGCTGAGCCGCTCGAAATCCCAAATTGCCGTCGCCTTCGTCGAACCCTCGATGTACGAGCGGAAGGTCCAAACGTCTCCAACGTTGATTCCGATCGATGCCGGCTGCCCCTGGCGGTCGAGGAATGACAGCTTCCCGTAGATAGGCACCTTGCAGAGCAGTTGACCATGGGCTTCTCGCGAGATCTGGCGGTCGATCCAGATGTACCCGGCCACGCCCATGACTCCCACGACAAGCGTGGTGATCAACGTGAAGCCGAGCATTCGACCGAGCACGATCTCGACGCGTCGGACCGGCTTGGTCACGACCGTGTGAATCGAGCGGGCTTTGATGTCCTCGGGAATGCCCCAGCAGGCCAACATCAACACGACCGGCAACACGAGCCAACTGATCGCGGTGAACACGAACACGACGTGTCGTTCGATCTGAATGTCGGCCTTTTCTCCGCCGCCGGAGAGGAACCAGGAGCCGAACATGAACAAAATGGCGAACAGTCCGAAAACCAGCAGTGCCTTACGCCGGATGGCCTCCCGCGCGGTCAGAACGGCCAAGGCCCAGACGCGTCGCAGCGAAATTTCGGAAATGTCGCGGATCGCACTGAAGAGCTGCCGGAACACTCGCACGGGTCCGCCCAGTCCCAGTCCGAATGAGGCGGCCAGCGAGGCGACCAGCACCAGGATGGCACAGGCCCCCATCACCTTAAGCCAGGTGCCGACGCCTTGAACGATATCGAACGCACGCGGATCGAAATTCATAAACCACCGATAACGGACGAGCGGTTAGGTCGCTCGGAAAATCCTGGTACTGCCGGCCCAGGCCGTCGTCAGACGGGCCTGGAGTCTTCGGTCAAATATCATCTGGTGAAGAAGTGCCTCGCTGGACTTAGTGAGGGACTTGCTCGCCTGCCGCGGCTGGTTCACGGGCAGCCACAGGCTTCGCCCCGTCGCCGGGCCGCGCACCAGCGGCTCCGTCCGGCGTAAACCGCTGTCCCGGTCGCTCCTGGCTTTGCTTGACGATCTTCAAGAACAGCTCTTCCAGCGTCACCACCGGGTGATCGACTTTGTGCATCTGGCCGCCGTGGCGGACGATGACTTGTTCGATCTCCTTCAAGGCGCCTTCGCTCAAGGGGGAAGTGAGCAACTGGGTTTCGTTCTGTTCCGTCAGCAGCTCGTCGACCTTGCCCAGCAGTTTCAACTCGCCCCCGTACAGAATGGCGATTCGATCGCACACGTCCTGGACGTCGGCCAATTGGTGACTGCACATGACGACCGTCTTGCCCTGCTGCTTCAGCCGCAGGATCAGGTCTTTCATTTCTCGGGTGCCGATCGGATCCAAACCGCTCGTCGGCTCGTCGAGCAGGACGAGATCCGGATCGTTGATCAAGGCCTGGGCCAGACCGATACGGCGGGTCATGCCCTTAGAGTATTCCTTGAGCTGCCGCCGGCGAGCTGCGTCGAGCCCGACCATCTTGATCAGCGAATCGGAACGCTGGCGCCGCGTTGCGGCGGACATCTTGAAGAGCCGACCATAAAAGTCGAGCGTTTCTTCGGCATTCAAGAATCGGTACAGATACGATTCTTCCGGCAGATAGCCGATCCGCTCGTTCTTTTCGACGTCGGCGGCTGAGCGGCCGAGAATCTTGATTTCGCCCTCACTTGGGAACAAGAGTCCCAGGAGGAGCTTCATGGTCGTCGTTTTGCCGGACCCGTTGGGCCCCAGCAATCCGAAGACCTCGCCCGGTTGGACATCCAGGCTCAGCGAGTTGAGGGCCCGCACCTTTGGGCGTCCCCAAAAGTCGCGGTAGATCTTCGTCAAATTGCGGATTTGAATGACCGACTCGCTAGCCATCGAGACTTCCCCAACGCGTCCAAAATGGTTGATACGGATTTGCCGACAAAACGGAGGCGTGGCAGCCCTTGGATGAATGGACCACACCGCCTGCGGAGAGGTGTTTATCGAGAGATCGGCCCAACGTCTTCGCCCACCCGACGTTTTCGCCGGACAGCGCCGATTCCCGCCTGATATCAACACCCCCTGAAAAAGAACTTCCTGCCCCGGCTCGACCGCGACGTAACGGCTCCTCTGAGTGCCGTGTGGAACCGAACTTAGTTCGTCCCACGACACTACGCCTCGCTGCGCTGTGCCGTTTGGAAATTCTTCCGGAAACGAAGTGATCAAAAACTGGTGACTAGCGACCGCTGGGCGCAACGCCCTCGGGCCGCTCTCGGATCCACTTTAAGAGCGCTATTGGCTCATTGCAAGAGACGCAACGGCCTGCACTTGGGGTTGCCACTGTTTGCTGACAAAGGGAACGGTCCAGCAAACTGAAACGGCTCGCACGGTCGGCAAGACGGGGCTATCAATACACAGTCTGAATGATTCGCCGCGCGAGGCACAGCGAGAGAAGTCGCCATTTTCTCGAGGCTGGAGGCGTAACGCACACCACGTCGGCGCTAGAACCTGGCTTTGCGCTGCAGCAGGTACTCGACGAGTGCTCGATCGAACGGCATGCTCGTGTCGAGAGCGACATAGTCGATGCGGCTCTTCTGGCATTCGGTTCGATATTGCTGCCGCAGTTCACCCAAGGTTTCCTGGTAATCGGACCGGATGCCGTCGGCGTCGACGATCAGCGACTCGCCAGTCTCCGGATCTTTCAAGTCGACCATCCCGCTGAACGGAAAACTGACTTCGGCCTCGTCGAGAATGTGGAACACGATGACGTCGTGCCCCGCGTGGCGCAGCAGGCGTAAGCTCTCGATCACCGGTTCGGCTTCGGTCAGCAGGTCGGAAAAAAGCATGACCAGGCTGCGATGCCGAATCATGGCGGCAATCCGCCGTAAATTGTTAGCGATCTCGGTCGGTCCTCCCGGCTGAGCCCGCGCCAGAACAGCCAGAATGTTTGCGAGCTGAGTACGGCGGCTGCGCGCCGGCAGACTTTGGCGGATGCGGTCATCAAACGTGAGGAGCCCGACCGGGTCTTGCTGATGCACCATCAAGTACCCGAGCGCCGCCGACAAACAGATCGCATAATCGAGCTTGGTCAACTTCTGCCGATACGTGTAGCCCATGCTTTCGGACAGATCGACCGTCAGATAGCCGGTGATGTTGGTCTCAGCCTGGTACTTCTTGACGTAGTACCGGTCCGTCTTGGCATAGACGAGCCAATCGATGTCTTTCGGATCGTCTCCCTGGGTGTAGCGACGGTGTTCGCTGAATTCGACGCTGAATCCGTGAAAAGGACTGGCGTGAAGGCCGCTCAAGAACCCCTCGACGATGAACCGCGCCCGCAGATCGAGGCGGGCGACCGTGCGGATCACTTCGGGCTTCAGATACTCTTCGGCCGAACGCATGAGAGTCTCATCAAGAAGTAGAGTCGCACCGACCGCGCTCCGCGACATCCGCGCGCCTGATCAAAGGAGTATCGGAGGTCGCGCGAAGAAGCACAAACACACGGCATCGGCTAATCAGTGTTAAGTTATCGGCGTTAGCAATCCGTCATACAACCGACGGGACGAATCGCTGAGGTCGCAACGCGAATTCGGCGGTGCCCGGACAGAATGCAGCCGTGCTCCAATTCGTTGCATGCCGTCCCTCGAGGGGCGATCGATCCAACAGCGAACAATGACCGAACGCCTCAGAAATTACGCTAAAAGACGGTAGCAGCCAGCCTTATCACCGAGTGTTAAGATCGCGGCACTGAAATTGCTTTTGGCCGGATGGCCTCAAGTTGCAGGCTTGAGCGGCCAGCGATCGGCCACGCAGTGTAGCCATCATCGAAGCGCGCTTTCTGGGCTGGCATGGGCCGTTCGGCCGCTTCCCGATAAACGCTGCCGCCCAATCCCATCGTGTTTCAATGCCTGTGTCGAAGTCCGTTTCGACGCGGGGCAGTCGGTTGCCCTCAATTAAACCTGCCGAGTTTTTGCGGGAAGCCGCAAGCCCCCGTCGGTCAAATCCAAACGAAATTCTGAGCTTCGATCGCGTTGTCGCCAGGAGTTTAAGTCGGCGCTCTGCCTGCGAATGACTCGCACGGCGTGCGGCTGATCGCAAGGATGCGCAATCAGTGACGTAGGGAAGGTCAGCGTTTGCCAATCGGGTTGTCTCTCTAAGAAGGAAACGTGGCGTAATGAGAAAAATGAGTTCTTGGGCCTGCTTTCTGGGTACGGGCCTAGTTCTGGCCGGCGTCGGCTTGAGGAGCAGCGCGCAGCAGCCGACGCAACTGTTCGTGCCGATCCGCGGCGAAGTCACAGTCTTAGCGTCAGCCGTCGAGGTGCGGCACACTCTGGCTCCGGCTCTTTCGACGGCCGCCAAGAAAAAGAAGGCCGGCAAGATCGAGATCAAAGAGGATCCGGATATCGAGTTCGTCGACACCGCGAAGAGTGCCGATCTTCCGGACACCAGCGGACGCGTGACCGACGATCCGATCGAAGCGGCCTATTACGGCATCAAGGTTTGGGCGGCCGCCTGCGAAAAGGCCGACTCGTTCGACGTCGACAAAGTTCGCCAAGCCGTCTACAGCCTGAAGTTCAAGGCGCCCGGCGGCGAGAAATCGATGGACCCGGTCAACCAGCACGTTTACAAGCCGGTCTACATCGGTGAGATCAAGCGCAACGGCCAATTCAAGATCGTAAAGGCGATGAAGAGTCTCGTGAAGCCCGACAGCTACTCAAAGTACCTTCACGATCCGAAAATGCCGGACACGGACGGCGTCTACCCGGCTCCGACGGGCGGCCCCGTTGCCGGTAAGAGCTATCCCACGCCCGATCTGTCGGGGGACATGGTGCGCGTCGGGATCCTCCACTCGCTGAGCGGAACGATGGCCATCTCCGAAACGTCGCTGAAGGACGCGGACCTCTTCGCCATCGAAGAAATCAACAACGCAGGCGGCGTCAAGGTCGGCGGCAAGAGCTACAAGATCAAGCCGGTCATCGAAGACCCCGCGAGTGACTGGCCCCTGTTTGCCGAAAAGGCCCGCAAGCTCATCAGCCAGGACAAGGTGGCGATGGTAGAGGGTTGCTGGACTTCGGTCAGCCGTAAGTCCGTGCTCCCCGTCTTCGAAGAATTGAACGCGTTGCTCTTCTACCCCGTGCAGTACGAAGGCGAGGAGCAGTCGAAGAACGTCTTCTACACCGCGGCCCCGCCGAACCAGCAGCTCAATCCGGCCGCCGCGTACATGTTGGACGAGGGCTTCCGCAAGTTCTATCTGTTGGGGACCGACTACGTCTTTCCCCGCACGGCCAACAAAGTACTGAAGGCGTACCTCAAGTACCGCGGCATTCCCGACAAGAACATCGTTGAAGAGTACACGCCGTTCCACCACCAGGACTATCAGACGATTGTCCAAAAGATTAAGGCCTTCTCGGCCGGCGGCGGCGCGTGCGTCCTCTCGACGATCAATGGCGACAGCAATGTGCCGTTCTACAAGGAATTCGCCAACCAGGGTCTCTCGGCCGTCGATTGCCCGATCATGGCGTTCTCGGTCGCCGAGGACGAACTGCGGGCGATGGACGTTCCGCCGCTGGTCGGACACCTCGCAGCCTGGAATTACTTCCAGAGCATCGACACTCCCGAAAACCAGAAGTTCGTGCAGGACTTCAAAGCCTTCTGCACGGCCAAAGGCCTGAAATAAGCGGGCCCGCTTGCTTCTCGTAAAGGAGCGCAAAGCGGCACGGTTTAACGACCGTGCCGCTTTGTTTTGCGCGCCGTCCTCAAGGCCCTCTCCCAGTCCGCTGGGAGAGGGTTGGGTGAGGGCAATTCAACCCTCGACGTCGCCGACAAGTTCGTCCGGCGCATGATTGCGCCAGGCGGCAATCATGGCCGGCGACAGCGTCGTCTTCTTGGCGCGCTTGAGGCAAACGGTCGTGCAACCTTGCTTGCCCCATGCGCCTTTCGCGGGGACGAACATCTCCGGGTCAGCCTGCAAGAATTGTCGCTGTTGCTGCGCCGTAAGCTTGAGCATTCCCCAGCCAGCTTCGGGGTAGCCGAGCGTCGCAAAGATCTTGCCGCCCACCCGAAAGTCCGGATGGTCCATGTGGGCTCGCTCGGTGACTCCGGGAAGAGCGAGCGCCAAGCGGCGGAATTGATCGGCAGTCATGGCAGATCGAGAATATTGGCCGCACAAAATCGGGACGAATCGCGATCTCTACTTGAGGCGCTCCGGCCACGGCACCTGCGACATTCTAACGCCTTCCTGCGCAATGAGCTGTAGAATTGCCTCCGCGTTCGTCAGTGCGATTGGCCAGCCGCACCCCGGTGAACCCCAATTCGAGCGGGGGTGTCGAGAGTGCGAGTCCGCGACACCGGGTCGCGAAGACGAGGAATCAACACACGGCATCGCAGTTGTTGGGACTGAGCTGAGACCGACATGCTCCTGACGATCACCACCACGAAGCCTTCCGCGAGCGATCTCGGATATCTGCTTCACAAGCACCCCGATCGATTTCAAAGCTTCGATTTGAGTTTCGGGCGAGCCCATGTCTTTTATCCGGAGATGGCTGAGGATCGCTGCACGGCCTGTTTGATGCTCGACGTTGACCCTGTTGGCATGGTGCGTCGCAAGCACCCCAACCAGTCCTTCTTGCTCGGTCACTACGTCAACGATCGTCCTTATGTGGCGTCGTCGCTCCTGAGCGTCGCGATCTCCCAAGTTTTCGGCACGGCGCTGTCGGGCCGCTGCAAGGATCGGCCCGAGCTAGTCAACACGCCGATTCCACTCGTCGCCCGCATCGAGACGCTGCCTGTTCGGGGAGGTGAAGATTTTTTGCAGCGTGTCTTTCAACCTTTGGGATATGCCGTCGAGGCCACTCGACATCCGCTCGATTCCCAATTTCCCGAGTGGGGCGAGAGCCCCTACTTTTCGGTGACACTCGCAGGAACGAAGACTCTTTCGGAGCTGCTGACGCATCTTTACGTCCTGATTCCCGTCTTCGACAACGAGAAGCACTACTTCGTCGGGGAAGACGAGCTAGAAAAGCTCCTGGTCAAGGGTGCCGGCTGGCTTGCCTCGCACCCCGAGAAGGAGCAAATCACCCGCCGCTACCTGAAACATCGCTCGCCCCTTTATCGCGAAGCGTTGGCAAGGCTCGCTGACGTCGAAGAAACGACGGTCGAGCCGGATGAAGAGGCCGTTGAGAAACCAGAAGATCTCCTCGAGCAACCTCTCTGCCTCAATCAAGAGCGACACGGCGCAGTCCTGGCGGTGCTCCGCGCAAGTGGGGCTCGCAGCGTGCTCGACCTGGGTTGCAGCGAGGGAAAACTCCTGCAAGAGCTGCTCAAAGATCGGCAGTTCGAGCGGATTCTCGGGATGGACGTCTCGGTGCAGGCGCTCGAGCGCGCCGCGCGGCGGCTGGCCTATGACCGGCTTCCCCCGAAAC
>DASRXU010000336.1:0-24079 GCA_035687365.1 Planctomycetaceae bacterium
CGAGAAGACATCCGACTCGCGTATTCGAGCCGGGACACTTCCGACGGCAAATTGCACGTGTGGATCTTGCCTGAAGAAAACGAAACCCGGCTCAAACTGAAAAGCGTTGTGCCTGTGCTGGAAAAGCAATGAGACGCATCGAAATGCTCATCCACGGTCTCCTAGCCGCCTTGCTGGTCGTGGTAACGATTCATTGAGTTGTCCGGACGGGGAAACGACGGGCTGCGTCGCTTCCCCGTTCCGAACAAACACTGCTCCGTCCTCCGTGTCACGAGCCGCCCTTAACTCTCATTGAGAAACGCTGCCCGCCAAATTCTCTGCGAGTTGCGAAAAGTAGGACATCCAAGTCTTGGGCGGTAAGGGTTGTGGTTGGAGACTAACCGGGCCGCCTGGGTCATGCGGCCCAGGGCCGTTCACGAACGATGAGAAACCACCGCTGTTCCAAACCTTCGGAGGCAGCGGCTGAGGCTGGAGGCTCGACGCCACTCCCGGATTGACGACCCCCAAACCGCTGACAACCGCAGCCTGCACGGGGCTGGTGCCACCTCTCCACGGCACGAGTTGCGGATCAAATCGCGGCCCGCCGGGCTTGGGCCGCACCGTACCCGCGACATTCGCGAATCCATTTGAGCGCGCCGATCCATTGAACGCCGCGAGACTGGTTGCCGGACTCTGGAAGCGACTTGGTGCAGGGACCCGAGGCGCATTTGTGCCGGTCGGTCTCACGCTGCCACGCTTTGTCAGTGACCTTGGTGCCGCCGCGTGGTGCGCCTTGACCTTCGTCCGGGTGTGCGCCGAGGCTCGAGACTTGGCTCGCGTCCGTGAGGTTCGCGCTGCCTTCGAGCGGGTTGAATGTCCGCCGCGTGCGTGGGCCGACTCGATCATGATCGAAGTGGACAACGCCACCGCGACTAGGCCGAACAGAATTGGTCGTTTCAGATTCATCGTCAATCTCCAATGCGTCATGTGTGAAAGGATTTGTAAGTTTCGAAACGCTTCAGGCGCGGGCCCCATCCCTCGGACGAGACCTCGGCCTTGCCATGACAAGCAGGAAATCAACGCGACCCGGACACGGGCCCTGACATTCCGACACGCTTTTGAGTCGAAGGTGGCCAAAAGGTACGTTTCACCGACTCGCCTCACTCATCAAAACGCCGAAGTCCAATACCTCGACTTTAGCGCGGTTTCTCGTAAAATTTTTCACAGTGATCAGGCATGTCGGTGATCCGGCGTGTCAGCCCACACCGTTACAAGCCAGGAGACCTACCATGAAGATCGTCGTAATTGGCGGTACCGGGCTCATCGGAACAAAGCTGGTCCAGAATCTGCGGAAGCACGGACACGCGGTGGTGGCGGCGTCGCCGTCTTCGGGGGTCAACACCGTCACCGGCGAGGGATTGGGCGAGGCACTGAAGGGTGCTCGAGTGGTCGTCGACGTGGCCAATGCGCCATCGTGGGAAGACAACGCGGTGCTAGCGTTCTTCGAGACTTCGGGGCGAAATCTTCTGGCTGCCGAAGCAGCGGCCGGGGTGCGGCACCACGTGGCATTGTCAGTCGTCGGCACGGATCGTCTTTTGGCGAGCGGATACTTCCGCGCGAAGATGGCTCAAGAAAAACTGATCAAAGCCTCCTCGATTCCCTATACGATCGTCCGCGCTACTCAGTTCTTCGAGTTCGTGGGATCCATCGCCCAATTGGCGACTGAGGGGCAATCCGTTCGATTGCCTCCCGTTCTAATGCAGCCGATCGCAGCGGATGACGTGGCTGCCGCATTAGCTGTCGTCGCGACTGAGCCGCCGTTGAATGGCGCGGTTGACCTCGCCGGTCCCGAACCGATTCGCATGGACGAACTCGTCCGACGGTTCTTGGACGCAAACCGAGACGGACGCCAAGTGGTCGCAGACGCTCAGGCACTTTACTACGGGCTGAAGGTGACCGATCAAAGTCTCACGCCCGGCGAGCATCCGCGCCTCGGCCCGACGCGCTTCGAGGACTGGCTGTCTTCTCAGTCGATGGCAGTTCACTGACAGATCGCTTGCCCCGAGAAATCCACCGCTTTTCTCGAAGAAATCAGGCGTTCCCGTAGCGAAGTCGGCGGTCTGCCGGCAGACAATTGACCTCTGGAATTGGTCCGTGGGCTTTCGCGACTTCGGTCTGGTTCCACGCAAATAGAGAGCGGTCGGCCCCACGCCGCGGGAACCGAAAAAGAGATGTCCGGAGCGGCCCGACTCGCGGTTGGTGTTCTTGCAAATGGCAAGCGACGCAGGAAAGGATGACGGCTCGCGCATTTTCGCGCGGTTGCGTCGTTTTCTGCCGGACGGCGTTTCGCGTGCACACACCGGCGGGTTTCACAGTTGGCACTAGCAACGGTTGGGGCGTTACCTCGGATTTCCCATCCCAAAGCGCGATGCAAAAGACAGCCAGCCCGCCGAACGCGGCGCATAAGACGCCCTGCACCGCCCTGCCGCTGACTCGGTGTCCCGGCAGGCGAATGACCCGGCTGCTGCGACTGGGCGCGCTCTGTGACGCCAATCGAGCGGCGGCTGCCTCCGCTACGCCGATCGCCTCGACGCTGAGAAACGGCCTCTTCGAAAGAACGGCGTCGTCGCTTGTCTGTTCTTCGTGCGGCAGTGCGGCTCGCATCGCCGGCTCGGCTGGAAGATCTCCACAGAGCAAGGAGAGGGCCGGCTCGAGCACCTGTTTCAGTTCTCGGCAGCGGGGACACTTTGCCAGATGTTCCGCGAGTTCGGCGGCGTCGGCCCACTGAGGATCCGTCAGCGCATCGAAGACATCGTCACAGTTCATTGGATTTCTCCTCGTCTCCGAGAAGTCGCTCGGACAGTCTGCTGAGCCCACTGCGCACCCGTAACTTCGCGCCGCCTAAGGTCACGCCCATGGCCTGGGCAATTTCTTCGTACTTGAGCCCCGCGAAAAAGCGGAGACGAATCGCGTCGGCTTGAGTGTCCGGCAACTCGTTCAGAAGCGATTGCAATTGGGCGCTGCGTTCGCGGATGAGCAGCGACGCCAAGGCCGTTTCGGACGTGGAGGCCTCGGCGATGCTCGCACGCTCGCTCGGGTTGAGTGTGGAGCGGGACACGACCTGCGGTCGGCGACCGCGGCGCTTGAGCTGCGCGCGGCACAAATTGAGCAGGATCGTCCAGAGCCACGTCCGAAAATGAAATGCAGGATTAAACGTGTGGCGAGACGCAAAGACGGCCAAAAATGTCTCTTGGACGGCGTCTTCGGCTAGGGCCCCATCATTGAGCATTCCGAGGGCAACCCGTACAAGAGCCGGCCGGTAGCGCTCGACGAGCACCTCGAACCAGGAGAATTCCCCTGCTTGGATCCGTCGCATCAGGTGAGCGTCGTCCGGGTGCATCGGTTTTCCCGGGTGCAGTCTCATTGGCGAATGGACAATTGACCGAACAGGGGCTTGTCAGTCAGACCCCAGCCGCGTCCTCCGATTGTCGAATTTGCGACCGCCGCGATGATTCGCCAGGTGCATTATCAATCACGATGGGATTGTTAACAACCGTTCCTCGCGGCCAAAGACGGATGCACAACGTTATCTGGGAGGTGCGTCGAAGATGGCTAAAGTCTTTGTGCGGGTAAGCATCAAGCGTCCCATCGCCGACGTGTTCGCGCTCGTGAGCGACCATGAGAAGTTTCTGAGCGGGATACCGGGAACCACGGCGACAATCCTGAAGCCCGGCAGCACGGAACGTAATGGATTGGGCTGCCTTCGCGAAGTGCGCGTCCGCGACCGAATCAGATACGTGGAAGAGATCACCGCCTGGAATCCACCGCACTCGTTCGAGTATTTGATCCGCGAAGCCTCAATGCCGATTCGGCACCACGGCTCTCGGATCGACTTCGAATCGCGCCAAGAGAGCACGGACGTAACCTGGCAGTCGCATTTTGACGTTCCCGTCCCAGTAGTTGGGTGGCCGCTGGGAATCTGGATGAAGCGCCGTTACGAATCCGCGTTCTTCGCCATGTTGTCCCGAGCCCGTGTGGTCCTGGAACGGCCGACCTAACTTCGGGCGGACTGGATGGATGATCGTCGGATCGTGCTACCAACCCGATCGCGCGGAACGCCTCATTACACAGAGCCGGAAACGGGTAGCGACACGGCGCGAAGGAGGCAAGCCTCAGCGCAGCATCCCCGTCGGCGTATGCGCGGCCAGTTGGGCGATCATGTCTCGCGTTGCCGCTTCGACCGCCTGCTCCCATTGCCCTTCGCCGAAGCGGCTGCGGTACGGGTCGCGCGCGTGTGCGAAGTTGATGCCCCGGGCGTTGTTGACTAGGGCTCCCAATCCCTGCTCGTCGAAGGCGGCGGCGACATCGGCTGCCTGGCCGCCTTGACTGCCGTAGCCCGGCACGAGCAGCGGCGCGTGCGGCATGATTTCTCTCAATTCAGTCAGCTCGCGCGGGTACGTCGCGCCAACAACGGCTCCGACGGCACCATATTGCCCAGACTTGGTCGTCGCCGAGGCTAGGCTTTCGACCATCTCTGCGACGTGTCGATACATGGGCCGCCCTTCGGCCGTTCGGTCCTGAAAGGTGCCTGCTCCCGGGTTGCTCGTGCGCACGAGGACGTAGATCCCCGCGCCGCGCAGGCCGGCCAATCGCAGATATGGGTCGAGCGTGTCCCGACCCAGATAGGGATTCACGGTCAGCGCGTCGGCCGCAAATGGCGCGGCGTCGGGGTCTTCGCCTGCGAGATAGGCAGCCGCGTAGGCTTCGGCCGTCGAGCCGATGTCGCCTCGCTTGGCGTCGCAGATCACGATCAATCCAGCGTCGCGCGCTTTGCGAATGACGCGCGCCAGCACGCTCACGCCCTCGGGACCGACCTCCTCGAAGAAGGCCGACTGTGGCTTCACCGCGGGGACCAGCGGCGCGACGATATCAATGATGCGATAACAGAATTCCTCATAAGCGGCAGCCGCCACCTCGCGGCGCGTGCCCGAACAGCGAGCTTCCGCCGCCTGGACCACCGATTTCGGAAGGTCGGCGAACCGCGGATCGAGGCCGACCAACGCCGCGGTCTGCTTACGCAAAACTGCTTGATTGAGCCGCTCAGCGAAACCTGTCATGGCCACTCGGTTCCGTTCCTACTGTCGGTACGAAGTCGGCTTCGGTCGCGAAAAGGCGCGACCCCGTCGAATCGCCGCCGTTCCTTACAGATCGATTGTACGGCTTTTGACGCCCGTGCCCACCGGCTCCGATCAGGCTTTTCCGCGCAACTACATAAGGTAGTCACGGCTCGCATTCCCGACAGCTCATTCCGTTCAGTAAATAACCATTTCTTTAGCCTGTTCGCGCCGGCGTGATAGTTTTTTGCGTCCAATGTGCGGGCAAACCCTGCCGCAGGTGCCATAATTTCCGGCCGCGCAAGATGGACTCGGGCCGGCGTACACGAGATCCCCCATGACAGTCGACGAGCTGCAAATGACGGTTGATAACGAAATCGCGTACTCGTCCGCGCTGCCGCCGAGCGCTCCCGTCTTCGAGACGGGGGACCCAAAAGAGATCCTGCGCACAGCAAAGATCATGATCGTCGATGACGAGCCGATCAACGTCAAGTTGGTGCGGAAGTATCTCGTCATGGAAGGTTATCAGAACTTCGTCCTGACGACCGACTCGCGCGAAGTGATGACGCTGGTGGAAAAAGAGCAGCCTGATCTGCTGCTCCTGGACGTCATGATGCCGCACGTGAGCGGGCTCGACATTCTCGCCGCGGTGCGAGCCAGCGAGCAGTTTCGGCACCTGCCGGTCATCATACTGACGGCCGCCAGTGACCAGGCCACTCGGCGACGGGCGATCGACTTGGGCGTCAGCGATTTCCTCGGCAAGCCGGTCGACGCGACCGAGCTGGTCCCGCGAATTCGCAACGTGCTGATCGTCAAGCAGCACTACGACCACCTGCAAAAATACTCGGAGAAGCTTGAGGCCGAAGTGCTGCGGCGGACGGCCGAGCTGGCCCGCTCGCGACAGGAAGTGATTCACTGCCTGGCTCGCGCTGCCGAATTCCGTGACGACGACACGGGCCGACACGTCTGCCGCGTCGGCCGCTACGCGCGACTCATCGGCGAAGAGCTCGGCTGGAAGGGCGAACAGCTCGAAATGCTCGAGCAGGCGGCCCAACTGCACGACATCGGCAAGATCGGCATTCCCGATTCCATTCTTCTCAAGCCAGGCAAGCTGGCGCCGGAAGAAATGGAGATCATGCAGAAGCACAGTGCCTTCGGCAAGAAAATCACCCAGAGCCTCCCAAACCACGAAATGAATGTGTTGCGGGGTCATGCCGAGTTGGGCAGCAAGCTCCTGCAATCGACCGACTCACCCATTCTGGCGATGGCCGCCACGATTGCCATCAGCCATCACGAGAAGTTTGACGGCACGGGCTATCCGTTGGGCCTCGCGGGAGAAGACATCCCCCTGCCCGGCCGGATCACGGCGGTGGCCGACGTGTTCGACGCGCTCTCTAGCAAACGTCCGTACAAACCGCCCTACCCGGCCGAGAGATGCTTCGAGCTGTTGCGGGAAGGCCGTGGACGACACTTCGATCCGCAGATCCTGGACGCTTTCTTCAACCGACGCCCGGACATCATCGCAATCCAAATCCGCTTCGCCGACGTCGATTAGTCACAGGACTAGTGTCCATCGACTCGCCATTGATGGGTGGCACTGTAATGGGTGGCACTGGCGGCTTGTCCGCCAGTGGCTCGGTTGCGGGAGCGCTGAGAAAGTCCGAAAGACACTGGCGGACAAGCCGCCAGTGCCACCCGAACTCCAACGTTTTCGTGGCGGATTCAGAGCAGGCCGAAGAAAAAGAACGCGGCACCCGTCGCGCCCAAGGCCAGGCTGCCCAGCCACAGAGCACTCTTCTTGGTCAGCACGGCGATCGCAGCCAGTGCGATGGCGATTTGGAAAAAGGTGACCGAGCGCGCGAGCACCACGTGGTGCTTCATGTGAGCGGCCGAGGCTTCCTCCTTGCTCCGGGCCTCCTCCTGTAGCTCTTCCATCTCTTTCCCGTATTCCGCGAGTTTGGCGGCGTCTTTGGAGGCGGCCGGTTTACCCAGACTGTCGAGCAATTCGACCTTCGAGCTTAAGACGGTGGCCTTGATGCTCTTGGACTGGTAGTGGCTCCACTCGTTGGACGCTTCGATCTGTTCGAGCATCGCCTCGTTGGCCGCGTGGCCGGCTAAGAGCGCGGCGACGGCGGCGATCACGGCCAGCAGGGCCGTCGTCAACGCGACTCGCATGTTGAAGGGGCCCGATTCGTGCCCGCCGCGGTGGGCGGACTCTTCTGCCGCCTCGTGGACCGTTTCGTGCAGATGTTCGGTCGGGACTTCGATTTCTTCCGGCATCGCGCAGACTCCTCGGCCCGGTCAAATGAGGCACGAGCCATGCATCGATGATGCCGTGAGTATTGCGTCCGGGCAAGCAGAGTTCGCGCGACCCGCGCGACGGGAGCCAGAATTAAAGAGCCGCGCACGAAGTAAGCGGTGTCTTGATCGGGAAGCGAAATCACCGCTTACTTCGTGCGCGGCTCTTTAGCAAGGAAGCTCGGTGGTCCGCCGCGGCGGATCGCCCTCCCGGAACGGCAAATCCCGATTACAACGAGAGCTTGCCCAGCCGGTTGCAGGTCCAGCGACGGACCAGGCACACCACGCGCTGCAGTGTGTCGCGGTCGAAGAATTCCAGTCGCTCCTTGCCGGCGAACGGATAGTCGACGCTGCGAATGACCGCGATCAACTCAGGGATCGTCATCACCCGGTGGATGTCGTCGTCCGATAGGACGGAAATGCTTTCGAGATCGAACTCGCGAGGAGCGGCGGCCCCAGAAGGGGCATTGTCGATCAAATCTGTGGCCATTCAGCGGACTCCTGACGCTGATTTGTCGCAAACGTCATGCCAACGCAGTCGGCAGACCAGCCCTTCGCTCTTGGGGCTTGGAATTCCTCCATCCCGAACGGGAATGCCGCATTTTCAAGGGCAAATGCGGGGGAGCAAAACGGCGACCCGAAATTGAGGACCTCAACGCTTGCTTGTCGGATAATCAAGCCTGACTAGGACTCAGGCAGCGGTGACCCAAACGAGAACGAAATTGGGGAATTCTGGTCACCTGCAAAAACGGAATTGACACGTGAATTATGACTAGGCGTCGCGTGAATTGGCAAGGGCCTCAAGCCTCCCAATCGCGCACCGGCGCGCCCTCGCAGAGCCGCTGGCTCGTGCGCTGAAACCCGTCGTGATAGGTCGTCGCCGGATCGATTCCCAGGTGGTAAAGAATCGTCGCCGTCAGGTCGGCGGGCGAGACCGGTTTGTCGAGCACGTAGCCCCCGGTCGAGTTCGTCGCTCCATAGATCTGGCCACCGCGGACTCCTCCGCCCGCCAGGAGCGCGGTGAAAGCGTGCGGCCAATGATCGCGGCCCGTCTTTTCAGTCATCCCGTTTTGAGTGATGAGCCCGATCTTGGGCGTGCGCCCAAATTCCCCCACGGCAACGACCAGTGTCTTCTCCAGCAACCCGCGTTCATTGAGGTCGGCCAGAAAGGCTGCCAGCCCCTGGTCGAAGACGGGGCACAGATTCTCCTTGAGCTTTCGGAATGCGTGGTTGTGCGTATCCCAGTGCGGCGAAACTTTGTCGTTGCGGCTCGAGTCATCCCAGTTGACGGTCACCAGCGGTATGCCGCCCTCGACGAGTCGCCGGGCCAACAACAGGCTTTGACCGAACTTCGTAGAACCGTAGCGCGATCGAATCGACACGGGCTCGCGGGCCAGATCGAACGCGTCGGCCGCGTGAGCTTTGTCGATTAGCTGACAAGCGGCCTCGTAGTGACTGCCGAAGAGATTCGTGATTTTGGCCGTTCGCGCGGGATCGTCGGCCAACCCTTCGAGAGTCCGCCGCAGGTCGCGCCGTCCGGCGAAACGTTCAAGCGAGATTCCCGACGGCAGGCGGAGCCCCTGAACCTCAAAGTCGCGGCGGCTTGGATCCCCTTGGATCAAAAATGGATTCCACTGGTCGCCCATGCGCCCGCCGGTCTGACCAGCGATCCTGCGGTCCTGTCCGAAAAACTGCGTGTACCAGGGCAAGACCACCGACGCGGGCAGGCCGGTCGCTGAGTGGCCGAATCGGTTGACCATGGCTGCTAAACTCGGCCAGTCTTCCGGCAGAGCCTGGTCGGTCACGGGCGGTCCGAAGTACTGGCGACCGGAGTAGATTTCGCTGCAGGCCGGCCCGTGCACGTTCATCTTGTGCGTCAGCGACCGCAGGAGGCACAGCTTGTCGGCCTGCCGGGCGAGCAAAGGCAGGTGCTCGGTGATCTCGATGCCGGGCACATTCGTCGCAATCGGCCGAAACTCTCCGCGGATTTCCGCGGGAGCCTGCGGCTTCATGTCCCACAGATCAATGTGGCTCGGCCCGCCGAACAGGAAAATGAACACGCACGAATTCGCGCGAAAGGCTGGCGGAGGAACATGCCCATTCGCGACGTCGGCCCGCGCCCGCAGGCGCGCGAGGTCCGCCGCCGAAATGCCCAGCAGGCTCAGACCGCCGATCCGCAGCCACTCGCGGCGCGAGAGACTCATCGGTTTGCCACCGTCGATCGAGAGCATCCTCGTCTCGCGTCAGCCACAATCCTCGTTCGACTCTTTCCTTTTGTTCGACTTATCCTGACTCGGGTTGGGCTGACTGTCAAACTTTTCTGAAGGCGGAGTGAAGCGAGGCTGAATGCGGTGATGTTCCAGGGTGTTCTCTCGCTCGTCCCTCCCCGGTACAATAGGGACCGCATCGGGCGGCTCCGCGACGTGGTGCGGTTAATCGCCTGCGGATCACGACGTCCGCCGTTCGGCATTTCCTGTTTTCGACGTTTGCCGCGGACCCGCTGCACCGCAATAAAATTCGGCCGAACACGTCTGGTTACGGCCGGCACCAGAATATCCTGGGTCATTAGGCAGGCCTTCTCATGAACGACGACTACGGTCGACCCCCCGGCCGAGGCGCACTGCGGCTGTTGCCGATTCTCATCGCCGTGATCGCCATCGGCGCTATGATGGCCCGCGGCTGCCAGCAAGGGCCGTTCGGTCGCAAGCAGGTCGTCGGCATGGGCGTCGAGCAAGAGCAGGCGCTCGGCGCGCAGGCTTACACGCAGGTGCTTTCGAAGGCGCAGGTCGTTCAAAACGCGCCCGTGGTCGACGTCGTGAAAAAGCTGGCGGAAGACCTGGTGGCCGCGTCGCGCGATCCGGAATTCGTCAAACACACCGGCCTCAAGCCGCCCGACTTCAAATGGGAATGCAACGTCGTCGCCAGCAAAGAGGTCAACGCCTTCTGCTTGCCCGGCGGCAAGATCGTCGTCTACACGGGCATTCTCCCGGTCGCCCAAACCGAGAGCGCCCTGGCCGCGGTTATGGGGCACGAGATCGGCCATGCGTTGGCCCACCATGGCGCCGAGCGAATGGCCCAGCAGAAGATGGTGGAGATTGCCGAAGGGGCGGCGGTCGGCGCCCTCTCTGATATGGATCCCCAACGGCAGCGCGAGGTCATCGGCCTGATGGGTGTCGGCGGCAAGTTCGGCGTGCTGCTCCCTTTCAGCCGCAAGCACGAGTCGGAAGCCGATCACATCGGGTTGATTTTGATGGCCGCGGCCGGCCGCGATCCGCACCAGGCCATCGAGTTCTGGAAGCGGATGCAGGCCCAGACCAAGAGCGGCGGCCAGCCGATGGAATTCATGTCGACGCATCCCAGCCATGAACGGCGCATCGCCGACCTCGAAGGGTTGATCGCCGAGGCGATGCCCTTTTACGAGCGCAGCCAGAAGGTTCCCGATCGCCCGTTGCCAGGCGTGCAAGGGGTCAGAGGGTCAGACAATGCGTCGGACGAGGCTACGCTCGCTCCGCGTCGTTCCGTTGAAGGTCCGCCGACCGAGCGACGTTCGGCAGAAAGTCCAACCACCACGCGCCCGCGGCAGACCGTTCCGCGCAAGGTGCTGCAGGTCCTCGAATTCGTCGAGAAGAATGGGCAAGCTCCCGAGGGTTACGAAGGCGGCCGCACGTTTCTGAATCTGGGCAAGGGGGGCGATCAATCGCTGCCAAACTTCGACTCCAACTCCAAGACGATCAAGTACCGCGAATGGGACGTGAACCCGCACGTCGAAGGAAGAAATCGCGGGACCGAGCGGCTGGTCACGGGATCGGATGGCCGGGCGTACTACACGTCGGATCACTATCGCACCTTTATTCGAGTTCGCTGACGCCATGGACGTGCATTCGCTCTTTCGGACGGCTCCCCCCTATCTACACTTGTGGAAGGCGGCGCCTTCCGACGCCTATGAATTCTCGCGGTCGATTCAGCAGGCGCCCGGGCGGCAGGCCATTGTGCGACTGATCCGCGGCGCGAAGGCAAAAACCGAAGCCGGCTTGTTTGACGAGTTCGGGGCCGCCCTGCAGTTCCCCGACTACTTCGGCGAAAACTGGGACGCGCTGTTCGAGTGCCTCTGCGACTTGGAATGGCTGGCGGGCGACGCTTATTTGCTTTTCATCACTAACGGTGAATTAGTCCTCGAACGCGAACCGAAAGAGTTCAAGAACCTGATCACAGTGTTGGCGAACGCCGCCGAGGAATGGGCCAAGGCCGAAGATTCCCAAGGCGTCGCACGGCCGTTTCATATCGTCTTGCAGTGCGGGGCCGAACGTGCGGCCCATCTCGAAGCGCGCATTCGGGAAAGCGGCCACAAGTTCGAGGTCCTCTCGGCGGACCAACGACGAAGCTGACTGCGCTCGCTCTTCGACGGCGCTCGATCTGCTACGGCACGCTCGGTGCGGCCGGGTGCATCCGTTCGAAGTGCAACATCTCGTGATGCCTTCGATGGTGATGATAGGCCAAACCAATGAAGGCAGTCGCCAGTCCCACCAGGCACATCCCGGTCAGAAAAAGCATGATGAAGACCAGGGGCTTGTCCATTTCGGACAGGCGCAGTTGCGTTATGGTGCCCTGCCCGTTTCGGTCGAGTCCGACCGTTTGTCCGTAGCGCGTGCCGAAGGCAATCGCGGTGAGGCCCAGGCCGATCATCGCTCCGGCCGTGATTATCGCTCCGCAAAGTGCTCGCATCGAAGGTTCTCCGACTTGATGGCTAGATAGTGGTGAGAGGATCCGGAATTTAATCGGCAACCACGACGTAAACGCCGCGTCAGAAGCCGACCATTCGCAGACATCCGCCGAAGACCATCAGAATGATCGCCAACATGATAAACACGCTGCTGCAGCCACAGCCGGGAAACACCCCATAGGGGCCTCTGGGCCCCAAATCGCCGCCCCCGCCATAGAAGCCGCCACTTCCAAGATTTCCACCAAGACTCATTGCCGTCCCTCCTCTCGAGATGCTGAAGCCAACTTGAACGCCGCTCGCTGGTTTACCGAAGTCTGCGGAGAGCCATTCCGATCGAAGACCGCCCAGAGGTCAGCGTGCGTCCCCCGTCGGATGTGCCGCGCCTCCGGTTCGACGTGCCCTTCTTCGTACGCGTGTTTGGCCGCCCACGCGCGGGGCACCCAACTCGCGATATTCTTCAGGCGACGCTCGTCGCTCGGATGGTCGGACAGGATCTCCGGCACATGGGGGCGCTGAGCCGAGAGCTGTTCCATTCGCTGCCAAAGCCGGACCCCTTCCTCGGGGTTGTAGCCGGCGAAGGTCATCAGAAAGATGCCGATGTGGTCGGCCTCGTCCTCTTGGTGGCGGTCGAAGGCTTTGCCCCGCAACATGCCGAGCACGCTGCCGCCATCTTGTTCGTGCGCGATGCGTTCGCTCACATGGTGAGCCAACGCGTGGGCCGTTTCGTGACCAATCACGGCCGCAAGCTGATCATCGTTTTGCACCACTTCGAGCAATCCGGAGAAGACGGCGATCTTGCCGCCCGGCAAGCAGAAGGCGTTGATCTGCGGGCTGTCGAGGACGTTGATCTCCCAATCGAACCGCCCGGGATGCAGATTCATTTCTTGCATGAGCGGCTTAATTTCTGTTGCTTTGACAATGTGGGCAGCCACCGCCCGGACCCGCTCGGTTTCGGGCGAATCTTTCGGGAACACGTGGCCGTACTTCGATTGACTGGAAAGGATCTCACGGTACGCCCGCCGACCCAGCTCCAGCTCTTGCCTGGGGTTCAAAGCAAGCACCTGACTGCGATGCCCCGGTCCCTCTCCTTGCGCTTCTCCGATGGGACCTTCGCAACCCGACGCTCCCAGGACTGCAACAATCCAGAGCGCTGCGAGCGCAGGGCGCATCGAGCGGGAGACCTTGAGAGATTCGATCATCCGGAGATCCAACCGATAGGAAAGCCAGCACAGCCGACGGGTCCGAATGCACTGCAAGTTGTGTACCGCCCCTTGCTCAACGGCGGGTTTGTAGACTCGCGTCGGCTCATCGCCCGGCACGTCACCTCGCAGTCCTTCAGGCCCGCAGTGGAACAGCGGTCGCATTGCAGCTACAAAACTAGGTAGACGAACTGCGAGTGCCCAGGGCCCCAAGGAAACCGCGTGCCCGCCGACGAGTCCCCCAAACCGACCGATCCGCGACCGGAACCGTTGTTTGAAGAGAGCGGCGATGCTTCGCCCAATGCTCAGACGCGCTTGACCGACTCAACTGCGGCTCAGGCCTCGAGTAACCGTAGCGCGACGCATCGCTCGCCTCAGGCCTGGATCGGCCGCAGCGTGGCCCGCTATCAGATCGTCGAACTGCTTGGCATGGGGGCGATGGGCGTCGTCTATCGCGCGTTCGACACGCTGATCGAACGGGACGTGGCGATTAAGATTCTGCCCGCCGAACTGGCGGCCGACGAAGCGACGCGGAACCGCTTTCTAGCTGAGGCGAAAGCCGCCGGACGGCTGGCGAATCCACACGTCGTCGCGCTGCACGAGGTCGGACAGCAGGATGGTACTGACTACATCGTCATGGAGCTGATGGACGGCGGTAACCTGGCCCAAGTCCTGCAGCGCAGCGGCGGCTTTGCACCGGCCGAGGCCACGCGAATTCTGGCCGATGCCTGTCGCGGTCTGGCCGCCGCCCACGCTGCGGGGATGATTCATCGCGACATCAAGCCCAGCAACCTGCTGTTGAACTCCGAAGGGGCGGTCAAGCTGGCCGACTTCGGCCTGGCCAAGCGCAGCCTGGCGACGGGTCAGAACTTGACCCTCACGGGCCAGGTGGTGGGCACGCCGTACTACATGAGTCCCGAGCAGTGCCAGTCGAAAACTCTCGACCCGCGGACCGACATCTATTCGCTCGGGGCCACCTATTACAGCCTGCTCACCGGTTTCACTCCGTATCACGAGATCGAGAGCACCGTGCAGGTGATGTTCGCGCACGTCCATGGCGAACCGCTCGACCCCCGCAAGATCAATCCGGCGATCCCCGAGCTGTGTTCCGCGATTGTGAGCCGATCGACGGCGAAGAATCCGGACGATCGCTATCCAACGGCCTTGGACATGCACGCCGATCTTGCGGCAGCCCACGTCGCCTTGGGCGGGGGTCCGCTCATATCGCACCATTCGGCGACTCGCAGCGCAAGCGGCTCGGCCGGTCAGTCACTGGCCAGACCAAGGTTGTTACGCGGATTGAAGCTGGTGGGGGCGCTGGTTGCCGCCAGCGTCATCGTGGCCGCGGCGTGGGTGGCTTGGTCCGGCCGGGGGCATCGTGGAGCAGACTCGGGCGAAAGCTCCAAAGCCTCGGCGCCCGCCGTCACCGGCCCGCTGGCGCAAGGCGTCACCGACTCGACGATCAGTTTCGGAATGTCGACCGCCTACTCGGGCACCAATCGGGATTCCGGGATGAATATCGCCCTGGGCTTCCGCACTCTCTTCGATGCGGTCAACGACAGCGGCGGAGTCAACGGCCGCCAGTTGAAGCTGACCGTGCTCGATGACGGTTATGAGCCCGAGCGAGCGCTCGCCAACATGCGTGACCTGTTCGTGAAGCGCAAGGTGTTTGCCGTCGCCGGCAACCTGGGCACTTCGACGGGCGAGGTGACGGTACCTTACGCGATCGAATATCGCCTGCTGTTCTTTGCTCCGATCACCGGGGCGGCGTTCGCCCGCCGCGACCCGCCCGAGCGCTATGTCTTCAACTATCGAGCCAGTGGCAGCGAGGAGACGTCGGCCCTGGTCCATTACTTCGTGAAAGTTCGCCACATTCCCGCCAATTCGATTGCCGTCTTCGCTCAGGAGGATGGGTTTGGCGAAGACGGATTTCAAGGGGCGGCTCGCGCCATGCGTGTGTATGGAGTTCGAGCGGAGGACATCTTCCGCGCCGGTTACGGCCGCAACTCGCTGCAAACCGCCGACGCCGTCGACAAGATGGTCCAGCGTCGCAGCAAGATTCAGGCGATCGTCATGGTCTCCACGTATGCGGCAGGCGCCCAATTCGTGAAAGGCCTGCACGATCACAAGATGAACGTCACGCTCGGTGCTGTCTCCTTCGCCGGCAGCAACAGTCTCGCCATGCTCCTCAAGGCCATGGGGCCGGAGTACGGCGAAGGTATGGTCGTCACCCAAGTCGTCCCCCACCCGAAATCCGGTGCGACCGGTGTCATTCGCTACCGGGAGCTATTGCACAAATTTCATCCGGAAGCGGAACCGGGCTTCCTCTCGCTCGAGGGCTTCATCGCCGCCGAGTGCCTGGTAGAAGGGCTCAAACGCACGGGCCCCGAGGTCACGACCGAAAAGCTGATCGACGCTCTTGAATCGATCCGCGATCTCGACCTGGGCATCGGGCCAATCATCAGCTTCGGCCCCTCGCGCCATCAGGCCTCAAACAAAGTCTGGGGCACCGTGCTCGATCGCGATCGCAATTTCCAGAACTTGGATCTGGAATAATTAGCCAGCAGAACTTGGATCTGGAATGATTAGCCGGCAGAATTTGGGATCTGGAATAACTAGCCGGCAACGTGGACGAGCGCGCTGTAGCCGCTCCAGATGATTTGAATGCCGATGCAGAGCAGGATGAACGCCGAGAGCCGCACCAAGACGTTGGTGCCGTGTGCGCCGAGTACTCCGACCGTCCCTTCGGCGAACCGGTAGCAGATGTAGATCGTCGCGGCCATCGCGACGACGCCGGCGACCGCCGCCACGCCGAGCAGCGCGACGTCGGCCAGGGCCTCTCGCGGCCGCTGGCTGCCCAGCGTGATCGCGACGGCGATCGAACCCGGGCCCACCGTAATCGGCATCGTGAGCGGATAAAACCCGTCGGTGGGGACCACCGGTCGATGCCCGTCGCGTGCGTCGTTTCCGTACCCACCTTGGAGCAGGTTCCAGCCGGTGGCCGTGACGACCAACCCACCGGCGACACGCACGATCGGCAACGTGATGCCGAAGAATTCGAGCACGTACGAACCGACGAACAGCGAGCCGAGCAACAAGGCGAAACTATTGAGTGCGACCTGCAGCGCCAGGGCGTTGCGTTCCGGCTTGGTGCAATCGCGGGTCAGGCCGAAGAAAATCGGCGCGCCCCCGATCGGGTTCACAATCGGGAACAGCCCTGCGTAGATCAGCAGAAATGCATTTGTGACGCCGCTCGCGGACAGTGTCATGCCGCCAAAGTCCCCTGACTGGTTGAGCGATGCAACAAGTGGCCCTGCCTCACGACGACCTGATCCGCGAAAAACCGCCCTGTCCCAGTCTGCTGGGAGAAAGTTGGGTGAGGCCCTTCATCAAGTGACCGGCAGATTGCGGAACTTCCTCACCGCGAGTGTGCCGAGGACGATGAAGGCCACCAGGGCGACGACCTGAGTGACGAGGAACGGCGGCTCGGACTGGGTGGGGGCCAAGGCCTTGAGACTCGGCACCTTCTGAAACGACTGCACGATCAAGACCACGAAGTTGAGGTAGAAGGCGAAGACCGCACCGATGATGTACACCAGCCGCCAAACGCCCGCGAGGCGGCGGGAATAGCGGGCATAAATCACCGGAGCCAGGATGACGAGCGAGATTATTCCGAACGCGATTCCCGGCGTCATCCCCTTGATTGGGAAGCCGAAGCCCGTGACGCTCGTCGCCACTGTGGTCGCCAGGAAGAAAGCGTTCCAGCCATCAAGCCGCTTGTTCGCAATCATCCCGAACACGACGATAAATCCCGACGCGATCGCCGCCAGGCTGATGGCGACATGAATGATCGTGAACGTTGGCAGAAAGGATTCCGGGATAAGCATGTCGTCACGACTCCGAACGAGGTCCCGCGAACGGCAAGGCGGCCCGAGTCTATCAGATTCCCCTTGGAGCGGATTCAGCGTACCGCGAAATCGGGTGTTGACTGCCTGCTTCTGAGGCGAGTGTTACTCCGACTGGTGCAGCAGCTCTTCCAGATACTTCTTCCAGACGGCGGCCAGCGTGTGGGTGCCGTGGCCGCGGGTCTCATCACTGAGCGGAATCACGATCGCTTTGCCCCGTTTCACGCGGACGATCTCGCGCTCCAGAATGCCCTGCTCGGGAGGGTTGATCAGGTCGTCGGCCGTGTTGATGGCCAAGAGCGGAGCTTTGATCTTCTCCAGACCGGGGCCGGGGTCGTAGTCGCTCGAGGCGTCCAGCGCATACGCGGTGTTGTTGGCATCCATCGTGCCTAACGTCCGCGAAATGAATTGGTCGATGGCCGCGTCAGCCTTCTCGCGAGTGGGCATCTCTTTCTGCCGCTGGACGGGATTGCCGCTCATAAACATCAGCATAAAGGCACCGGTACGCAGGCCGGGTGGCTGGGTGGTGTACTCGCCATTTTTCCATTCGGGATCGGTTCGGATCGCATCAATAATCGCCCGCCGCCAGATCCGATTGCGGCCCGAGATCTGGGTGGGCAAGCTCGCCAGTGGCAGTAGGGCGTCCATGAAATCGGGATACTCCTCGCCCCACAGCCAGGTGTGCATCCCGCCCATCGACGTGCCCATCACGAGCCGCAGGTGATTCACCTTGAGCCCCTCGGTCAACAGGCGATAGTCGGCAGCGACCATGTCGCGGTAACCGTAGCGCGGGAAACGCGCGTGCAAGCCATCGCTGGGCCGGCTCGAATGGCCGTGTCCGATCGCGTCGGGAAGAATGATGTAATACCGCGACGCGTCGAGAAGCTGCCCCTTGCCGAAGAGCTGGCCGGCAAACTCGCTGCGCAGAAAGTTACCCCCTTCCCCGGTGGTTCCGTGCATGATCAGAACCGCGTTCCGCACGATGCCCTTGCCGTCGCGCCGGGGAGTACCGAGCGTGCGATAGTGCATCCGCAGCTCGGGAAGCGCTTCGCCCGAGGCGAAATGAAAGTCGTGCAGCACGTAGTCGCCGGCTTGCGGAGCCGGGTAGTCGGCTGCCCACGACGATCCGCGCTCGGCCAGGATCAAGAGGCTCAGGAACATAATGGTTCGGGCTGCGCTGGTCCTGGCTGCGAACGTCCTCATGGTGTGTCTCATGAATGGAACTCGTCTTTTACTCGGGAACACGACAGGCTCGAAAACGGGGCTATCGCCGCGTTGCGGGTCAGCATACTCATTCAACCGAGAAACGGCAGCGCTCAACGCTTCGACGCTGGACGCGCCGGCGTTCTCACGTCACTGACGCTGATCCCCGCCCCATTCGCTAGAATTGAGCCGCACTGAGCCGATTTCGAGTCCGACGATCTCCAGTCCATCAAGGAGTGACCCAGGGCGATGCCCGCCGAACCTAGAACAGCCGCCGCGTGTGTCATCGTGCGCGGCGATACCGAGCCGGAGGTATTGCTGGCCCGGCGCAGCCCGGATCTGCGATTTATGGCCGGGCACCATGTGTTTCCCGGCGGGCGCGTGCACGACGATGAAAGCATCGACCACGTGGTTCACGCCACGGACGAAGCACATGCCCGCGCACTGCGGGCCGTGGTGCGAGAAGTCTTCGAGGAAACCGGGCTGCTCACCGTGCGCGGGACCCTTCCTGCGCGAGACATCGTGCAGCAGGCGCGGCGCCGGCTCATCCAGGAAGAGCTGAATTTCGCCGACTTCCTCGCGGAACATTCACTGTCGATCGACGCGCACGATTTTGAGCCGGCGGGTGAATGGCTGACGCCGTCGTTTGTGCCGATCCGTTTCGCCACCCGCTATTTCTTGCACCATCTGCGCGGCGACCAGCAAGCCGAATTGATCTCAGGCGAGATTGTCGGGCTCGATTGGCTCACCGCGGCCGAAGCACGCACGCGCTGGCATCGCGGCGAGATTCACCTTTCGACGCCCGTCGCGTACACGCTGCGTCAACTGGCAGCCGTCGGCTTGCCCGCCGCTCTCCCGCTATTGGCTCGCGGAACCGAGCGCGTTCCCGGTCAGCACAACTGGTTCGAGATTCGGCGAGGCATCACCCTCATCCCGGTAAAGAGTCCGACCATCCCGCCCGCCACGCACACCAACTGCCTGATCATTGGCGAAGAAGCCCTGTATGTGATCGATCCGGGGGCCAAGGAGGACGAAGAGGTGGGTCACCTCTGCCGGCAGATCGATCATCTGATCCAGCTCGGCGGCAAAGTTGAGGCCATCCTCTTAACGCATTCGCACCCGGACCATATTTGCGCCGCCGAGCGATTGCGCGATACCTATCGCGTGCCGATCATGGCCCACTCGGCCACCGCCGCTCAGGTTGCCTTCAAGATCGACCGTCATCTGCACGACGACGAAGTCCTGACGAGCGGGATCGACCCTCAATGGCGATTGCGCTGCCTTCATACCCCCGGGCACGATCCGGGCCATTTGTGTTTTCTGGAGGAAACGACGAAGGCCCTGCTGGCGGGCGACATGGTGGCCAACCCCGGATCGGTCGTCGTCTCGCGCAAATATGGGGGCGACATGGCGGCCTATCTGCAGAGCCTGCAGAAATTGCTGACAGTCGATTGCAAGCTGATCATCCCGGCGCACGGCCACCCGGCTGGTCGCCCGCACGAGTTCCTGCAAAAGCAACTCGATCATCGGATGTGGCGGGAAGAAAGAATCAGACGCGCCTACGAGGAAGGCGCGAAGACATTCGATCAACTGCTGGCCACAGCCTACGGCGATGTTTCGGAAACTTCGCTCCGCTGGGCCCGCCACTCGCTAGATGCTCACCTGGTCAAACTGGGCATCGACCTGCCAAGCGGTTTGTTCTGAAGCGGCGCGCGAGCTACTCGACGCATCACGGCTTGGAAGTCGCACTCGCTGCCGGTTGCTGTTGATGTGGCCCCTTGTCGTCGACGATCAAGCTCGCGCGTTTGGCCCAGTCGGCTCCGAACTTCCATTTCGTCTTGAAGAGATCCCGCGCGATCAGGTTGAGGGCCAGCACTTCCGGCGCGAAGTTCTCGACAGGAATGGAGGCTGGATCGGCCCCTTTGAGAATCCGCGCCGCCAGCTGGCCTCCGCCGCGGCCGACTTCGTAGTAGTCGGGACCAACTGAGAACAATGCCCCGTCCTTCACATTGCCGAGCATGTTCGAGAAGACCGGGATCCCCCCTTCGCGTGCGGTTCCGATCAACGTATCGTGAGCGGCCGCCACTGTAGCGTCGCCGCCGGCCCAGATGGCTTCGACCTCGCGGCTGATCAGCGCCCGCGCTGCTTCCTGCACTCCCGAGGACGAGTCGACCGTCATTTCGACCAGGTCGATCTTCAACTTCTGGCAAATCGCGCGGGCCAACTTCGTCGACGCCTCCGAATTCGACTCGGCCGGATTCCAGACCACGCCCACTTTCTTGAGATTCGGATTGGACTCGCGGGCCATCTCGAACAAGCGGGCGACGGGCGGCAGCGATTGCTGCCCCGTCATGTAAGGGGGATGCTGCGGTACTTTGTCGCGAAAGAGCCCCACCCCCGCGGCCCAGGGATCGGTGGAGAGGGTGAACACGTGCGGCCGCCGCGTCTCGACATTCGCCGTCGCCACCGCCTGCAGTACGGGGGTGGAAATCGTGACAATCAGATCGAAGTCGCCGCCGACCACTTCTTTGGCAATCATGATCGCCGTCGACCGGTCCCCTTCCGCGTTGTAGCGGGTGAGCGAGATATTCGTGCCGTCGACGAAACCGTGTTCCTTCATTCCGGCGATCACGCCGGCTTCCCCATCTTCGAGCGTCGGGACGGAGACATAGTTGATAATCGCGACCTTTTTCGGCGCGTCGGCCGCACGCTGCTCACGCCTCCAGCGCGGGTCCGAAAAGAGCAATGCCGCCGAAGCCGCCACGATCAGCGCCAGCCCCACGCCGAAATGCCGCACAAAGTTGCCCGTGACCGAACGTGATTGCACCGATTGGCTCATAGCGGGTCTCTGGGCTGCGAGTATCCGTCAGACGTACTGCGTACGGAGCATTTCGGCCGCCGACTCGTCGAGTTGATTGGCGCGCCGGAGTTCTTCGAATCGTGATAACAGGTCTTCCGGTCGCAAGCGGCGTTTGGCCTGCCCTGCGATGTCGAACGCGATCCGTCCTCGATCCATCATGATCACTCGATCACCCAAAAACGCGGCCTGCTGCATCGAGTGCGTCACCATCAAAGTCGTCAGTTGATCGCGGCTGATGAACTCCTGCGTGAGCCGGATGACCTGGTCGGCGCTCTTGGGATCTAGCGCGGCCGTGTGCTCATCGAGCAGCAATAGGGACGGCTTCTTCAAGCCCGCCATCAGCAAAGTCAGTGATTGCCGCTGCCCACCCGAAAGGGTGCCGATCGGGTTGTTAAGGCGATCTTCCAAATTGAGGCCCATCGCCGCCACGCGGTCGCGGAGCGTGCCGCGGTTGTTCGGCGTCAAGGCCCGCGTGAGCCCCCGCGACTGGCCGCGCCGGGCCGCCAACGCGAGGTTTTCTGCGATCGTCATCGAAGGGGCCGTCCCGCTGAACGGATCCTGGAAAACCCGACCGATCAACTTGGCCCGTCGATGTTCGGGCCAGCGCGTGATGTCGGTGCCATCGAGTTGAATTCGTCCGGAATCGACCAGGAACGTGCCGGCGACCGCGTTGAGCAACGTCGACTTGCCCGAGCCGTTCGTCCCGATCACGCACACAAACGAACCGCGTTCGAGCGACAGGCTCACCCCCTGCAAGGCGCGAACTTCATTCGGCGTGCCGGGATGAAATGTCTTTTTGACGTCGGTGACCTCAAGCATGCCGGTCTCTCCGCACCAAGCGCGAACCGCCCGACACGAACCTTGGCAACACGAGCGCCGCGAACACGAACGCAGCGGTGATCAGCTTCAAATCGTTCGGATTCAATCCCAGTCGCAGGGCGATGGCCACCAGCAATCGAAACAACACGGATCCCATCACGGCCCCGGTGAGCAGGTAGCCAATTTTCGTGGTGCCGGATAACGACTCGCCCAAAATCACGCTGGCCACGCCCCAGACCAGCATGCCGATTCCCATCTGCACGTCGGCAAAGCCTTGGTATTGGGCCATCAGGGCGCCGGAGAGTCCAATCAGGCCATTGCTGAGGAACAAGGCCGCGATCATCATCAGCTCGACATTCACTCCCAACGCCCGAATCATGCGGCTGTTGTCGCCGATGGCCTGCATCGCCAGACCGAGGTTCGTGCGAAAGAAGGCGAGTAACAACAGCCCAAAGGCGAGAGCGACAACGCACATCAGGAGCAGTCCGCACACGTCGCGCGGCGAGGCCTCCCAACCGGCCAGGTGCAGCACGGTTCGTCCGCCGAACAGCGTCGAGGCCAGCCGGTTCGCCGTATTCATCAGAGTTTTCTCGGGCACCAACGGGATGTTGCTCTTTCCCATGACCCGCAGGTTCACGGAGTACAAAGCCGTCATCACCAGGATCCCCGAGAGCAGCCGGTCGATGTGGAATCGCGCGTGCAAGGTGGCCGTCACGGCGCCAGCTGTCGCACCGGTAAGTGCTCCGCACAACGTGGCGATCAAGGGATGGATGCCCGCGGTAATCAGCATGGCGGCCGTCGCTCCGCCCAGCGTGAACGAGCCGTCGACGGTCACATCCTCGAACGCCACCACGCGAAAACTGATCAGAATGCCAAACGCGAGGAGCGCCAGAATCAACCCGACCGTCAACGCTCCGATGAGCAACGTCATGCGGGGACCTCTTCGGCGATCACGTCGGCAATCGGGCCAATCCAACAGGCGCCGCTGAACAGTTCGGACTCGCCGAGACCAGTAATCGGGCGATCGTCTCGCAAGAGATGCAGCACGTCTTCGATCGAGCCCGACTCGAACAACTCTTTCACAGAGGGCTCCAGAGGCAAAACGCGTTTTTTGAGCGGCCGATAGGGAAAGACGGCCGCATGAAAATGCCCGCTCAACTCTCCGTCCGAGTCCATCGATCGCAGCAGGGCGTGCAGGGGCGACGCTTCCTCGACGGGCCCCAAGGCGGCAATTCCCGTGATCAGCACCAGATTGTGCCGATGGATCTGCTCGGCACTAAAGGAAAGCCAATCGCGGACGCCCGGCAGCGCAAAGCGATCGCCCCTGCTTTGCACCACTCTCGCCGGCGATTGTCGCAACTGAGCCCCGACCAGTCCGGCACAATCGGCGAGGATCACGAAGCCTGCGAGCCGCGAATTCGTTTGCTTCAGCGCGCTTGAGACGATTGCCGAGAGGCGGAACTGCGTGCCCACTTCGGTGGGACTGAAGCGGATCAGAAGCGGAAAATCGCCTTCGCACTTCACTCCGTACAGCACGTTCGCCGACGGAACGAAGTCGCCGGCCGCCAACAAATAGTCAGGCAGACCGCGACTCTTGTGTGCCGACTGCGCCACAGCGCCTGCCACGGCCAAGAATTCGCCGTAGCGCGGCCGGGCCGTCTCGACTGTGGACGACTCCGTGGGCGACGAATCCAACTGATTGCCCAGTGCGCCCAACCCAAAGCCGAATGTTCGTCCTTCAAAGGTGACGTTCTGGAATTCTTCGGGGGAGCTTTTCGATTCGAACAACGACTGCGGTTGGCCGAAGGTGCGGCACACCAGCGTTGCCGACTCATTCAACGCATAAATCGACAGGTCGAGTCCGCCTTCCTGCGCGAACCGGGTGTTCGGCGACAAAGCGAACGAACTCGCACTGAGCCCCGGGCCGGACCGCGCCTTTTGAGGATCGCACCGAAGCAACTCCAGCAAACGCGTCAAACGCA
>DASRXU010000337.1:0-36710 GCA_035687365.1 Planctomycetaceae bacterium
AAAATCTCCAACGAGCGTCTCCAGCAGTCGATGCGGCTGTTGCTCGATCAACCGGAGTTGGCCGACCTGGTGATCGCCGACCTGGCCCGGTGGAAAGATTGGAGCGTTCAGGAGCGGTTGATGTCGCTCTACGGCAAAGGCGACTACAACATCCCGTCCATCAAACGTTCGATCATCCGCTACATGCTGGCGAGCACCGATCTCAAGGGAGACGTCGCCGCGGCGGACAATCGTGCCACGGCGGCTGCAGGGTCGGCTTCCGGAGCTCAGTCCACGGGCGGAACCGCCAGTGGCAACGTGGCTTCCGAATCGAGCGTGGAATCGGCCGCCCGCGGCAAGAAATATCTCGACGAACTGCGGAAGAAAGACCCGCGCACGGTCAAGGAAGCCGAGCGATTCTTCTTCTTGAAGTAAGACCGCAGTAAGTTCCCGGACTTCGCCCGCGCCGTAATGTCGTACGCATTGCTCGCGGATTCGGAACCCGTGTAATGCTTCAGCATGGACGCGTGCTCGCGGTTGTCACTCTAGCGCTCGTCTTGACGGCGTCGACGCAAACCTTCGGTTGTCCGCTCTGTTCGACACTGACGCCGACGCTGACCGAACAAATCGCTCAGGCCGACGGCGTCTGCCTGGTTCGATTTGTCCAGAGCGAACTGGCACATGACCAGAATCCGGGCAGCAGCACGTACGTGGTGCTCGAGGTTCTCAAGACATCCAAAGACGCCGTCAAAATGGGCGATCGCATCAAGCGGGCGCCTGCTCGCCCGGCCAAGGTAGGCGACCTCTTCCTTGTGTTGGGGCCAAAAGCCAGCGACGGCAACAGAATCGAGTGGGGCACTCCCACCGAGATCACGGAAGCCGGCTTCGCCTACGTCGCCCAAGCGCCGCCGCCCAAGGTATCCCGGCCGAAGCGACTTAAATACTTCGTTCGCTTCCTGGAATTTCCCGATCTGCTCGTGTCTAACGACGCGTACTTCGAGTTCTCCAACGCGCCCTATCAGGACATTTGCGCCGTAGCCTCCTTCCTGCCCAAGGAAAAACTCCGTACGTGGCTCTCACAGCCCCAAACGCCGGAAACCCGCGTAGGCCTCTACGGACTATTGCTCGGGCTGTGCGGCGACAGAGACGACGCGATGCTGCTGGCGGACAAGATCGCCCCATCTACCGGCCAATTTCGCCTCGGATTGGACGGAATGATCTCAGGCTATCTACTGCTGGCGGGCAGCTCGGGGCTCGACAAGATCGACGATTGGAAATTCAAAGTTCACAACGGCAAAGCGGCCGCCTACAGCGATACGTACGCTGCCATGGCGGCCTTGCGGTTCATGCAGGATTACGCCGGCGGCAAGATTTCTAGCGAACGGCTGATGCAATCGATCCACCTCTTGCTCGATCGGCCGGAGCTGGCTGATCTGGCGATCCGAGACTTGGCTCGGTGGAAGGACTGGAGCATTCAGGACCGACTGATATCTGTCTATGGCAAGGACGCCTACAATAGGCCGGGTATCAAAGCTGCCATCATTGGTTACATGCTGGCAAGTGCGAAAGGAAAAGAGCAACCAGCCGCGCGCGCCAAACAATTTCTCGAGACCTTGCGCAAACGAGAGCCGAAAGTGGTGCGCGCGGCCGAACGCTTCTTCTTCAATTGACGAGCGGGACACAGGGTCCCGTTGACGCATCCAACGAGGACGCCTCCATGATTGACGTCTCCTCAATCCAGTCCGCACTTCTTGATTTCGGCATCGACGGCTGGCTGCTGTACGATTTTCGGGGCAGCAACGTGCTCGCCCAGCGCGTGCTGGGACTTAGCCCCTCCGACATCGGCACTCGGCGCTACGCCTACTGCATTCCCGCGCGGGGCGAGCCTCGGAAACTGGTCCATCGCATCGAGCCAGGTGCCCTCTCCGAGTTGCCCGGTTCGAAGACCGTCTATTTGCGATGGCAAGAATTCGAACAAGGGCTCGCCGGATTGGTCGCCGGACTGAAGCGCGTCGCGATGGAGTACTCTCCGCAAAACGCGATTCCCTACATCTCGCGGGTCGATGCGGGAACCGTCGAGCTGTTGACGAAGCGGGGAATCGAAGTCGTTTCGTCGGGCGACCTGATTCAGGTGTTCGAAGCGGCGTGGGACGAGGAACAGGAGCGGTCCCACTTCGATGCCACGGTTCACACCGTTGCCGCGTACGACTGCGCTTGGCGGTTCATTGCCGACGCAACACGACGCGGCAAGCCGATCGACGAACTCCAAGTTCAGGCCGAGATTCTCAAACACTTTGACGAACACAACCTGGAGACTTACAGTCCGCCGATCGTTGCCGTCGGTCCGCACTCCGGCGATCCCCATCACGAAACGGGGAGCGGCCCGGGGACCGAAATCGGCGAGGGGGATTTTGTGCTCATCGATTTATGGGCCAAGCTCAAACGGCCTCGCGCCGTCTATAGCGACTTGACCCGCGTCGGCTTTGTGGGACGCACCGTTCCGCCGCGATACACCGAAATCCTCCAAATCGTGGCCCGGGCTCGTGACACGGCTATCGAAACAGTCCGCTCGGCGTTCGCTGCCGGAAGGGCGGTTGCGGGTTGTGAAGTCGACCGTGCATGTCGGCAGGTGATTGAAGCGGCCGGCTACGGCGACCAGTTTGTGCATCGCACGGGGCACAGCATCGGTCAGGAGACGCACGGCAACGGTGCCAACATCGACGATCTCGAGACGCACGACACGCGCCGCATCCTGCCGCGAACCTGTTTCTCGATCGAACCCGGGATCTATCTGCCGGAGTTCGGTGTCCGCAGCGAAGTGAACGTTTACGTCGACAGGTCCGGGAAGGTTCACGTGACGGGCGGACCCGTGCAGATGGCCGTCGTGTCGATTCTGGCTGAGTACTAGGCTCGCCGCACCAGACAAGAATGGGAAAGAACTGGCGGGCATATATCCGCCGCTCGCCTGGGTGAAATCTGGGCTCAGCGCGAGGCTGCGATTTTCTTGCGGCAGGCTTCGACCAGCGAATCGAACAGACGCTGCTGGGTGGCGTTGGCGTGGGCCGTCAGCTCGGGATGCCACTGCACCGTGAACAGCCACGGATGTGTTTTGAGTTCGCAGCCTTCGATCGTGCCGTCTGGAGCGCGGGCAACCGGGATTAGATTCTTCCCCGCGTCACGAATGGCCTGATGATGCCACGAGGCGGCCACAAATTGCTGTTCGCCCAGAATGCCGGCCAGGCGGGACTTCGCGTCGACGGTGATGGGGTGTTCGGTCGCTTCTCGCGGCGGGAGGCGATGCACCACTGCGTCGCCCACCACGTCGGGCAGGTGCGCGTGCAACGTTCCGCCCAAGGCCACGTTGACGAGCTGGTGACCCCGGCAGATGCCTAGCGTCGGCACCTCGGAAGCCGCTACGCGCCGCGCCAGGACCAGCTCGCTTTGGTCTCGCTCGGCGTCGACGCCGTAAATCATTTCGTGCGGAGCGCCGCCGTAGAGTGTCGGCTCGACGTCGCCGCCGCCGGCAAAGATTAATCCATCGATCATCGCAAACAACTCGTCCCACGGATCGTCGCCTGGTGGGATTAGCACTGCGATTCCCCCCGCGCGGCGCACCGCATCGACGTAAAGAGAGGGCAATCGAAAGCGGTTATCTTCATCACGCCCGTAGGTCGTGATGGCAATAATGGGACGCCGCATGAACGAACGAAACCTCCACTCAGATTTCAACACAGACGATGGCCCGTCAAATCCGCTCGAAGTAGCGGGCCCGCTCCCAATCCGTCACGGCCCGATTGTACGCCGCCTGTTCCGTGTGGAAAAAGTGCGCGTAGTGTTTCACGACTTCGGCCCCGAATGCGCGCCGGCAAAACTCGCTCCCCTCGAACCGCTCAATCGCCTCGGACAAAGTTCTCGGAACGTGCGGCAACTCCGAGGCCTGGTAGGCATCGCCGCGAAATTCGGCGGGGGGCGCTAAGTTGTTGGCGATTCCGTCCAAGCCCGAGGCCAGCGCCGCCGCAAAGACCAGGTAAGGATTGCAGTCAGCTCCGGGGATACGGCACTCGATTCGCAAGCTCTGGCCCGATCCGACGACCCGGAATCCAGCCGTGCGATTGTCGCGGCTCCAGGCCAGTCGTGTGGGGGCCCAGGAACCGGGCTGGTAGCGCTTATAAGAATTGACGTTGGGAGCGTAGAGGGCCATCACTTCTGGGGAGTGGGCCAGCCATCCGCCGAGGAATTTGATAAAGACGTCCGAACATTCGATGCCCGCCAGCTGCTGCTGACCCGCGAACGCATTGCGGCCTTCCCGCCACAGGCTCAGGTGGACGTGGCAGCTCGAACCCGCCTGGTTCTCCGAAAGTTTGGCCATAAAGGTGACGCTGACGCCCATTTGATCGGCGAGCTCTTTGGCGCACTGCTTCAGGACCACGTGGTTGTCCGCCATCGACAGCGCGTCGCTATAGCGAATGTTGACCTCGTGCTGTCCTTTCCCCCATTCGCCCTTCGTAGACTCGACCGCAATGTCTGACTGCTTGAGGTGGCGGCGGAGCAAGCCGTGATAGTCCTCTCCACGCGTTCCCTGCAAGGCGTGATAATCCTCGAGATACCAACCGGCCGGTTCGAGCTGGCGATATTCCGCGTCGGCCGCATCGCGATACGAATTGCGAAACAGGTAATACTCGAGTTCCGACGCGGCCATCGCCTCGTAGCCGACCTTCGACGCGGCCGCGATCTGCTTGAGCAACATCGAGCGAGGAGACTGTTCGATCAAAGGGTGAGCGGACGCGTGTTCCTGATCCGACTGCAAATCGCATAGCACCAGGGCTGTGCGGTCGAGCCAACTCGCGTGCCGCAATGTGCGGAAGTCGGGCGCCAGATGGAAATCGCCGTACCCCTTTTGCCAGTTCGCAAAGTCGTAGCCGGGAACCGGCTCCATCTCCATGTCGACGGTCAGCAGGTAATTGCAGGCGTGCGTGCCATCCTCGGCGATATGCGCGAGGAAGAAGTCGGCATCAAAGCGTTTGCCCATCAGCCGTCCGTAGACGTCGGGAAAGACAGCCAGGACAGTATCGACGTCGCCGACCTCGGCGCGCCGTTTCAGCTCCGCGCGGTCGATAATTCCGAAATCTTTCGCCATGCACCCACATTCCACGCAGTTCACAGACTGGACCGCCTCAATGTAGCACGGCGCCCGACCGGTCGCGACTTGCCAGCAGTTTGCAGCGTGCTCCGGTCTCTATTACGCTGACAGTTGAATCACGCGCCCACGATCTGAAGAGGCTCGAGAATGGCAACAGCGCTCGCCGAATCGCCCATTTTGCGTCTGCACCGCGACGACAACATCGCCATCGCGAAGCGCACGATCCGACCCGGTACGGTAATTGACGACTCCAGCACGTCTCCGATCACCGTCGGCGAGCGCGTCGAAATTGGGCACAAAGTGGCCGTTGTGTCGATCGCGCGAGGCGCGGCCGTGCGTAAGTACGGTCAAATCATCGGCTATGCCACGGCCGACATCCAACCGGGGCAATGGGTCCATACGCAGAACGTGGAAGCGGGAACGCTGAGCCTCGATTACGCCTTTGCCAGCGATGTGCCCCCAGACCCCACACCGGTGACCGGTCGCACTTTTATGGGATATCGCCGGCCAGATGGAAGGGCCGCGACGAGGAACTACATTGGCATCGTCAGTACGGTGAATTGTTCGGCCGCCACCTCTCGTTTCGTTGCGCAGCAGTTCGACCGCCGAATTCTGGAAGACTTTCCGAACATCGATGGGATTGTTCCGCTGGTTCACAAGACCGGCTGCGCGATGCAATACGGAGGCGACGACCATCAACAGCTCGCGCGAGTGCTGAGCGGCTTCGCCAAGCATCCGAACATCGCCGCTTATCTGGTGATCGGTCTGGGGTGCGAAACGGGCCAGGCTTCGTTCTTGGTCGACAACTACGGCCTCACCCAGTTACAGATTCCGGGCCACGCGTCTGCGAAACAATCTCAAAGCCAATCGCGGCTCGTGATGAATATCCAAGAGGTCGGGGGGGTACGCCGCACGGTCGAGCGCGCGACCGGACTGTTGAAAGAAATGTTGCCCGAGGTGAACAAGGTCGAGCGTGTACCGATTCCGGTGGCCGAGATTCTGTTGGGCACCAATTGCGGCGGAAGCGACGGGTCCAGCGGCGTCACGGCCAATCCGGCGCTCGGTTACGCGAGCGATTTGCTGGTGGCCAACGGCGCAACGTCGATCCTGGCCGAGACGCCCGAAATCTACGGGGGCGAGCATCTGCTCACGCGGCGAGCCGTCTCACGGGAGGTCGGCCAAAAGCTGGTCGACCTCATCAAATGGTGGGAGCGCTACACGGCCTTTTTCGGCGCCGAGATCAACAACAATCCTTCCGTTGGCAACAAGAAGGGGGGACTGACGACAATTTACGAAAAGTCGCTGGGAGCGATCGCCAAGGGAGGCACGACCGCACTGCGAGCCGTATACGGCTACGCTGAGCCTGTGACGGAGAAGGGCTTTGTCTTCATGGATACGCCCGGGTTCGACCCAGTCTCGGTCACGGGGCTGATCGCCGGCGGGGCCAATGTCGTGGTCTTCACCACGGGGCGCGGGAGCTGCTTCGGCTGCAAGCCGGTCCCTTCGATCAAGGTCGCGACCAACACTCCTCTTTATGAGCACATGACCGAAGACATGGACATCAACGCGGGCCGAATCCTTGAGGGGGCTTCGGTGGAGGAGGTAGGACAGGAAATCTTTGACAAGATCGTGTCGGTCGCCAGCGGCGAACGCACCAAGAGCGAACTGCAGGGGATTGGGGACGATGAGTTCTGTCCCTGGAGCATCGGCCCCACCCTCTGAGAGCCGGCGTGGAAGCGGGCTTTCGGAGAGCCCAGATAAGCTGCGGTGGCGCCCACCGATGGCCCCAGACGGCCTACGGACGGTTGCCGCGGCCTCCTGATCGCCCGCTCTAAGCTTCGACGGCCGTCCGATCACCGACCTTGTCGGGGGTCAGCGTCGGTTCAACAGCCGTTGCCATCTCAACTTAGATGAACGGGGTCATACGAGTGGGTTGGCTTTAGCCGTCAGATCCGGCAAATTCGGCAGATACCAAAAAACCCGGATTCTCAGAACAACCGCTACAGTTTACCAAGTTACCCAACCGATATTACCCGCATGACCGCACTCCCTGCGCCCCCATTGGCGGACGCGGGCGGGGTGTGGAACCGTCGAAAGACGCGATTAGGAAGGGATTCCTGATGCGGGTTCAGCACTGGTTGGCGAGCCTCGTTGGCGCAAGCGGCCTGTTATTGGGCGCACAGCACGGCCTGTATGCCCAACAACCGCCCGGAGCGTACCAAATCGCACCGCCGCCCTACGGTCAGGGAATGACGGGGCCTGTCGCCGCGCCGATCGGCCCGCCGACGTCCTACAACGCGTCGCTGTCGGGACCAGAATACGGCGGCTATCCGCAGGTCATTCCCCCCGTCCCGCCTCAGATCGGGCCGAATGGAATGGACGGCTCAACCATTCAGCCGTACCCCACGATTTCGCCCTTCGATAACGGCTACACGAGCTTCTTCAGTCTGAACGGAATTTGGGATCGAATCCAACGCAATACTGATCGACACTGGTATTTCAATACCGACTTCCTGTTCATCAGCACCAGAGCCACGCAGGGAATTTTCGGTAATCCCGCGGCTCAGACGTACGTCCGTCAGGAACGCGACTTCATCAACGCGGCTTCCGGTGGCTCGACCACGGGCGGCGGAACGGGCGGAACTGGTGGCACCGGGGGGACGACGGGCGGAACATCCGGAACCAATACCGGCGCGAACAATCAGCTTCTCATCAATGAGGGGTTCATCGTCGACACGCCGGCGCAAATCGCGTCCCGCTTCAATTACTACAACGGCATGCAACTTGAGAACCTTGGTGACCCGACGTCGGACGGGGCGCGCTTTACCTTGGGTGAGTGGAACCCGGACCATTCCGGATGGGCCTGGACGTTTTGGTTCGGGTCAACGGCCGTTGCCGACTTCAACGCAGCCAGCGACATCACCCAGCACCCGAATGACCTCGGGCGGCTGGAGCAAATCATCAGGTTCATGCAAAACACCAGCTTCCAGAACCAACTCGCTATCGCGAGTAACCCCGACCAAATCGACGTGCTCCTGGGCGGCGTAGGTAAGAAGGACCTGAGTGCGACCCAGGTTCTCGAAATGAACCTGCTAAATTTGCGCGGTCTCCCGGTGGCGGACGGCACACCGCGCGGGCAGACGATTCCCTACGACATCTACTTCAACGTCCGCGTGACCAGTGCGCAGATCGGCACTCATCTTGACTATTACTTCACGCCCTTTCTCGAGCGCAAATGGCTCACCGTCAACGGCATGGTGGGCGCCGAATACTTGAATATCCGGGAGAGCCTCAGCTTCGTCGGAATCGACAGCGGAATGCTGTACGGCGGCGGCGGAACCACAGGGGGAGCCCTGGACCGGGACTTCAAAGCCCAGTCGACGCCCAACGGCATTGACGACAACCAAGACGGAATCATCGACAATGCGATAGCCATTGAACCGGGTCCGTCGACTAGCGGAACCGGAGGAACCGGCGGAACGACCACCACCACGTCGACACTCGTCTTCAGCTTTCCCAGCCCATTCGCCTTGCTGCCCGCGTCAATCGACGTTCTGACGAACACCAACCTGGTCGGACCGACTGCCGGCTTGCACTATATGGTGGGGGGCGAAAATTCGTTCCACATCATCGGTGAGACGAAGTTCGGCCTGATGGCAAACTTTGAGAACATCGAACTCAGCGGCAACAACATCGGCAGCACCACGCGAGTCAACGGTACTGCCACCACGTTCCCGGCCGAGTTGTCGGGCGCTAACGGAACCACGCAAGCGGAGTTCGGGCAGAACCTCTTCATCCCTTCACCTTCTAATCCCAATCCGAACGCGTTCGAGAGTTCGGCCCAGCATTCACACGTCTCGCCGTTGATCGAACAGTCGATCATCGCAGAGGCTCCGGTCTTTCAGTACGTCCCGATCCTCGGCAAGATGTGGCCATTCTCCCACGCGAACCTTCGTGGCGGCTACACCTTCATGTGGGTCGGCGACGTGATTGAAACCAATCAAAGCGTCGACTACCGCGGCAATCCGATGGCCGGCTTGGAGCCGCGGATCGAACCCAGCCGTGGCAGCTGGTGGAGCGACAACTGGTCGGTCGGTGCCTCGTGGAACTGGTAAGAGGCTGACTTCGTTCGCCGAAAGCGTCGAGTAAGACTTAGCGACGCTGGCGAAGCAGGTTCACCCGCTGGCGGGCCTCGGCAGAGCGCTGAGCCAGAATCTGCGTGAAGTCGAACGAAGCCGAGTCGCGACGAGCATGCGGCTGCAAGGCCGCCAGGACTTGTGCCGCCGTCGTGTATCGCTCCGAGGTCTTGCGAGCCATCATCTTGGCGACAATCGCCTCGACGGCGGCGGGCACTTCGGGCTTGATCTCACGAATCGGGCGGGCCGTTCCCGTGCGGTGGGCACGAAGTTTCTTCGAGACCGATTCTCCGGGAAACGGCACCATGCCGGTCAGTGCGCAGTACAGCGTGCAGCCCAGGCTGTAAATGTCGGCAGGCGGTCCAACCGCGAAGCTATCGAGCGTTTGCTCGGGCGCGATGTAGTCCGCCGTGCCAACGCAGCCTTGCCCCGAAATCATGGTCAGCATGAACTCGTCCTCGTCCTGCTCCATGAGAGCCAGGCCGAAGTCGAGCACCTTGACCGTGCCGTTCTTTTTGACGAGCAGATTGCCGGGCTTGATGTCCCGGTGGATCAGCCCCTTCTCGTGAGCGTGCTGCAAACCGGCAGCGGCCTGCGCCACCAGGCTGCACGCCTGCGGCCAAGGAATAAAACCCTGGCGCGAGATCAACTCCTGCAGGCTGATCCCCTCGACCAATTCCATGGCCACGTACCAGATTTCGTCGGTCTCGCCAAGTTTGAGCGTGCGGACGAGGTTCGGGTGATTCAGCATCAACCCGGCTCGCGCTTCGAGCTTGAACCGGGTGAGATAGTCGTTGTCCATGAGCTTCGAGATCACTTTGACCGCGGCCTTCTCGCCGGTGGTCTCGTTGACCGCGACATACAGCCAGCCCATCCCGCCCGTGCCCAGGATGTCGACGATGCGGAATTCTCCGACTTTGAATTCCTCGAACTTTCCCTCGAGGATCCATTCGGACTGAAACCGCGTGAGCACCCCTTGCAGCATCAGCTTCTTGAGGAACTCGACGGTGATCGGTTTTTCGCCCTCTTCGACTTCTTCGACCGGCTCTGACGGTACGACGGCCGGAGGCGCCGGTTTGGGCTCGGTGTCCGTCGTGGCTTCGGACTCGGACGACGAGGTGATCGTGTCGACGTTGTCGACCATGTCCATCCGCGTTTCGGCGATGGGAGCGGTCCGCGACAACTCGAAAGTGAGGTTGGTTTCGACACGAAAACTAAAAGGGCCGATATCGAGGCGATCACCGTGGCAAAGCACGCTGATCTCCAGCGGATAGCCGTTCACGCGAACGCCGGCATTCGGTCGCAATGCCCGAATCCGCAGCACGTCGTTGTCGAGCGTGATGACGCAGTGTGCGGCCGCAACTTCTGACGACAGGAGCCGAATCGGCGCGTCGACGGCCGAACCGATCAGAGTCGTGTGCCGACTGACGTCTTTGTAGGCCGTGCCCCGCTGCGGGTGCGAATAGGCGAGGCGAGCGTAGGAACGTCCGCGTCGCGTCGGCGGCGCGCTCGGCGCTGGGGGCGACTGGGCTCCAGACGTGATTTCAGTCGGTGTGTCGGCGGTCATGAGCGCGGCGAAACCATCTGACGCCCGTTAGGCGTTCGACCAGCGAACGGAAGTCACGCAAAACGCAAGCAGCCTGAACGTGGTCGAGAACACGCCTGCTTTGCGCGCATCTTCCGCACTATTGGGCCCTGCCAAACCAAAGAAAATTGTAACACGAGACCGGCCGTAAGAGAATGTCTTACACGCGGGCGGAAATCGACCGGAAACAGCCTGTTTGCGCCCGGGAAGACGGGTGAAGGCGGTCAGTCGGGGCAGGCGTGAGACGCGGTTTTGTGCTCTAGCAAGCCTAACCCATCATGTCTCTCAGCACGTCGGGGGGAGCCTCGGCATAGTTGAGCGGCTCCATCGAATACGACGCTCGCCCCTGCGACAAGCTGCGAACTTGGGTCGAGTACCCGAACATTTGCGAAAGTGGCACATGCGCCTCGAGCACCGACAGATGGCCTCGCGGCTCCATGTTCACAATCATCGCACGGCGCGCATTGAGATCGGCCTGAATGTTGCCCAAGAACTGCTCGGGCGTCGAAACCTCCAGCTTCATGATCGGCTCCAAGAGCACGACCGAGCTGGCTTTGAGCGTCTCTCGCACGGCGGCCGCTGACGCAGCGCGCAGGGCTTCTTCATTCGTCTCGGTGCGGCGGTAGTCGACGTCGAGGATGGTCAGCCGCACTTTCATAAGGGGGTGGCCGAAGAGACCGCCCGCGTGCGCTTCCTCGCGCAGCGTTTGCTCCATGACTGTCACGAATTCGGGCGGCAACTGGTCGGGCTTCAGGGAGTTGACGACAACAATCGCCTCGCTGCCGACAAACGGTTCGAGCCGGATGCGGACTTTCGCGTAATGAGTTTCTCCGGCGGTCTGCCGATGAAAGACACCCTCGCCCTCGACGGGCGCCCGGACAGACTCGCGATAGCTGACGCGTGGCTTGTGAACTCGAACCTTGAGACCAAAATCTCGCTCGATTTTGCCTCGCAGCACTTCCAGGTGCAGCTCGCCCATTCCGCTGATCAGGGTTTGGCCCGTCTCTTCGCTGATCCGCGCGGTGAACGTCGGATCCTGCCGGCCGAGTCGGACGAGCACGTCGGCCAGTTTCTTTCGTTCGGCGTTGGTGTCCGGCTCGATTGCCATCGAGATCACGGTCTCGGGGAAGGCGATCCGCTCGAGCAGGATCGGATGGTGGGCGTCGCAAAACGTGTCACCCGTCACCGAATCTTTGGGACCGACGACGCCCACAATATCGCCCGCCTCGGCCGCATCGGTCTCGATCTTCTCGCGCGAATCGGCCTGGATCCGCCAAAGCTGGCTGATCAACTCCTTCTTGTCGGTCCGCGGGTTGAGCGCGCGACTGCCGCTCTTCAGCACGCCCGAATAAACCCGCACGAAATACAGATCGGCATGTTGGTCGGCGACGATCTTGAAGACCAATCCGCAGAAAGGCTCGGTGGGCGAGCACTTGCGAATCTCGTGCGCCTTTTCCCGCTTCTTGGGGTTCGGGTGTTCTCCCTCCACGGGCGGTCGATCGAGCGGGCTCGGGAGATAGCGGACGACCGCGTCCAAGAGCGGTTGCACACCGATGTAATCGAGCGATGCGCCGCAGAACGTCGGCTGCAGCAGGCCTTGGATGGTGCCGACTCGGAGCAAGCGATGGATTTCGTTGACCGGAACGTCGTCGGTCTCCAGGTAAATCTCCATCGCCTTGTCATCGAGCAAAGCCACGGCTTCCAGCAACTTGCCTCGCAACTTCGCAGCCTGCTCGCGATACGCCTCGGGGATCTCGGTGGCCTTCACGTCTCGGCCTTTGGAGGCGCTATCGAAATACAGGGCCTTCATTTCGATCAGGTCGATGACGCCGGAAAATCCCTCCGGCACCGGTCCCGCACCGACTCCAATCGGGATTTGCAGCGCGATCGGGTGGGCGCCCAAGCGATGAATGATCTGCCCGAACGTGCGATCAAAGTCCGCACCGATCCGATCCATCTTGTTGATGAAGCAGATCCGCGGGACGTGGTAGCGATCGGCTTGCCGCCAGACCGTCTCGCTCTGGGCCTCGACGCCTTCGACCGCACTGAAGACTACGAGAGCGCCGTCGAGAACCCGCAGGCTGCGCTCGACTTCCGCGGTGAAATCGACGTGCCCCGGCGTGTCGATAATGTTGATCTTATGCTCGGGGATCGCCTGCTGCTCATTTTTCCATGAGCAGGTAATCGCCGCCGAGTAGATCGTGATTCCGCGCTTGGCCTCTTCCGGGTCAAAGTCGGTGACCGTGGTGCCGTCATCGACATCTCCCATCTTGTGGGAGAAACCGGTGTAGTAGAGGATCCGCTCGGTGGTCGTGGTCTTGCCGGCGTCGATGTGCGCCACGATTCCAATGTTGCGGATTCGCTCGGTCACCATGCGAAGTGGGCGAACGCCTTGTTCGCGTCCGCCATGCGGTGGACGTTTTCGCGCTTGGTCATCGCGGTGCCCTCGCGGCGGAACGCGGCCATCAGCTCGTCGGCCAGGCTGACGTGCGACGGGCGGCCCTTCTTCTCGCGGACCGCTTCGATCAGCCAGCGGATCGCAAGCGTTTGCTGGCGCCGGGGATTCACGGGCGTGGGAACCTGGTAGGTTGCACCGCCGACGCGCTTGGAACGGACCTCAATCGATGGCCGAACGTTTTCGATCGCCTCGGTAAAGACCTGGACCGGATCTTCGTTCGGCATCTTTTTGACGATGATGTCCATCGCATCGTAGAAGATGCTGATCGCCACGCTTTTCTTGCCGTCGTGCATCAGGCAATTGATGAACTTCGACGCCAACTTGGAGTTGGTGCGATGATCTTCTCTGAGCTGCGATTTGCTGGCAGTGAATTTGTCGGCCATATTTTTGTTCTAGCAGGCTCTCTTGAGGCTCCGTCGCGCGGCAGCCAATTTCTGAGTGGGTGTTTGAGCGCGTCCGGCTGCGGCCTCGGGGGAGACCGGTCTCCGGTCGCGAACGAACTAAGATGCCGTCCGCTCGGAACGATGGCGAACTGGCTACTTGGGCTTCTTGGCTCCGTAGCGGCTGCGGGCCTGTTTACGATCGCTGACGCCCAGGGTGTCGAGCACGCCACGAACGATCTTGTAGCGAATACCGGGAAGGTCGCGGACACGGCCGCCGCGCACGAGCACGATCGAGTGCTCCTGCAAGTTGTGCCCTTCGCCGGGAATATACGCAGTCACCTCTTTACCGTTAGACAACCGGACGCGTGCCACTTTCCGCAAGGCCGAGTTCGGCTTCTTGGGAGTGACGGTTTTGACAAGCAGGCAGACGCCTCGCTTCTGGGGACAGCCCTCCAACACGGGAGTTTTGGTCTTCGAGTGCTGGACCCGGCGCGGCTTGCGGATAAGTTGATTGATCGTTGGCATTCGCTGGCTCTTCGCGGACGACACGGACTCCCCAGAAAAAATCCCTCCGGGGCGCGGAATCTGAAATCTATCGGTGCCTGCCGAGGCCGTCAAGGGAGCCGAACCACGTGCGGTCCCTCATTTTAGCCTCATTCCTCGAGGAATCCGCAAAATGACCTCACGTGGGGTCTGCCGGTTGTTCCAACATTTCCTGCCGAAGGCCCCTTGAATCCGCGTCGAGCGATACGGGGGTGGACTCTGGGGCGCGTAAATGGTCGAATGTTCATCGATTGTCGCTGTTAGTTTTTCAACTCTTCCACGTCTGTCAGCCGGGGAATGCTCTCATGCGCAGGATGCTCTTGCTGATCTTCGGACTTTCGACACTCGGCATGGCTGGCTGCGGTTGGATTGGCTCCCGCGATTCGGAAGCGGCGCTGCCTGCCCCGCCCCGTGCGGATTCCAAAGCCAAGAGTTCCATGGAGCCTCCCGGCGAACTGGTGCACTCGGGCTCCTGGACCGGTTGGCGTGGACCAGGTCGCGACGGCCTCTCAAAGGAAACCGGGTTGCTTGACTCGTTTCCGTCGGAAGGTCCGCCGATCAAATGGCACGTCAACGGAATGGGAGCCGGATTCTCCACAGTCGCCATCGACGCCGGACGGATTTTCACATTGGGAAGCACGAAGAACGATTGCCAGCTCCTCGCGCTCAATTTTGCCAATGGCCGCCAACTTTGGTCCGTTTCGATCGGCACGGGCGAACCCAATTCCACGCCGACAGTCGACGGTAACCGGGTCTACGCCTTGTCCCGCAACGGCAGTCTCGCATGCGTCGACGTTGCCAGGGGAAAGGTCATTTGGAAGAAGGAATTCACCAACGACTTCGGCGGCAGCGTTCCGACATGGGGCTACAGCGAGTCGGTCTTGATTGATGGGGATCGGGTCGTCTGCACGCCGGGTTCGAAGCAGGCAATGCTTGTCGCTCTCAACAAGCAAACGGGCGAAACGGTCTGGACCGCTCCGGCGCCCGCGAGCCTCGGCGCGCAAGGAGCCGACGGGGCCGGCGGCTATTCGTCGATTGTCATCAGCAACGGTGCGGGAGTGAAGCAGTACGTTCAACTGGTCGGCCGCGGACTGGTCTCGTTCCGCGCGTCCGACGGCAAGTTCCTGTGGAACTACGGCAAGATCGCCAATGGAACGGCCAACATCCCCACGCCCCTGGTCCGCGGAGACTATGTATTCGGCGCCAGCGGTTACGGCGCCGGTTCGGCCCTCGTCGAACTTCAAAAAACGGACGACGGTGTCACCGCGAAGGAAGTCTATTTCCTCAACGGCGGCACGCTGCAAAACCACCACGGCGGCATGGTGCTCTACGGTGACTACATCTATTGCGGCCGCGGACATAACTCCGGCTTTCCCGTTTGTCTGGAATTCAAAACGGGCAAAATCAAATGGGACGGCGGACGCGGCCCGGGCGGAGGCTCAGCGGCGGTGGTCGAAGCGGATGGAGAGTTGATCTTCCGCTACGAAGATGGCGTGGTGGCGATGATCGAAGCCACGCCGGAGAAATATAAGCTTAAAGGTCGTTTCTCGACGGCTACCCACAACGGCACAGGCTGGCCGCATCCCGTCATCGTCGACAAACAGCTGTTCCTCCGCGACGGCGATGATTTAGTCTGCTACGACATCGCCCGTAAGGCATCGCCCAAGCAGGCAGCAATGCCAGAGGCGAAAAGAAATCAGGCGAGCCTGGCAACCAGATAGCCCAACGCTCCAACCACCAAAGCCAGCATCAACGCAGCGGCGCCGCCGCAACCCGCGGATTGCTCGCCCCCGGGAAGCCCATTGGCCCGCGCGAGTTCTTCCACGGCATTTTTCGCTTCGGCAAGCCCGACGCCCGTCTTGTCTCGATAGAGCTTGATGGCGCGGATCTTCTGCCCGGCCCGCAGCAGGTCCAACACGTCTGCGTCGGCACCGCTCGATGCTTTGCGCGGCGTCGGCAATGAGCCTTCTCGCTCCAGGGCTTCGACCGCGTCTTTGGCCTCTTTGAGTCCCGCACCTGTCAGATCTCGATAAAGCTTGATGGCCTCGATCTTCTGCCCAGCGCCGACCAAGGCCTTCACGCGTCCGTCCAGAGACTGGGGCGACGTATCGATCGACTCGGCATTGTCTGACGGCGATGCAAAGAGCTCGGCCTGACATTCGCCGCAACGAGCTGTGCCCGGCGGATTCTTATGGTCACAAAACGGGCAGCGAATCATCGACCGTTTCTCCCCGACAGACCCCACCGGCAAGTGCTCTCTGACAAAAAAGACGCGGGGCAGACGCCAGAACGTCTGCCCCGCATGAACGGATCTTCATAAGCCGAGACTAGGGCCGGGAACTAGGCTTGTTCACCCGCGGCGGGGGCCGCCGGTGCCGCAGGCGTATCCTCGGTCAGCAGGGCCATGCGGGCCGACGCGATGCGTTCTTTCTCCGCACGCAATTCCTGCAAGGCTTCTGGCCGAATGCGAACTTCCGCTTCCTGGTGGACGTGGAAGCCCGTTCCGGCGGGAATCAGGTGCCCCAGGATCACGTTTTCCTTGAGCCCGACGAGGTTGTCGACCTTGCCGGCCAGAGCCGCCTCGGTGAGCACCTTGGTCGTCTCCTGGAAGCTGGCGGCCGAGATGAAGCTCTCGCTCTGCACGGCGGCCTTCGTGATGCCCAGCAATTGAATGCTGGCGGTCGCAGCCTTCGGACGGGTCGACTTGGCCGTCTTTTGATCGGCCGCTTCGACCTGGGCGTTGACCTCCTCGAGAGTCGTCGTCGGGACGATATCGCCGATTTGGAATTCCGTGTTGCCCGGATCGGTGATCTTCACGCACTCCATCAAGGCCTCGTTGGCCCGGCGGAACTCGAACTTGTCGAGCACGACGCCCGGCAGCATGGTCGAGTCGCCGACGTCTTCGACTCGCAACTTGCGGAGCATTTGCGAGACCACGATCTCGATATGCTTGTCGTCGATTTCGACCCGCTGCGAACGGTAAACGTTCTGAATTTCGTGCAGCAGATACTGTTGCACGGCCTCCGCACCGCTCACCCGCAGAATGTCGTGCGGCACGAGCGGTCCACGCACGAGGGCGTCGCCCGCTCGAACCCGGTCGTTGGCGTGCACCAGCAATTGCTTGCCGTGCGGGATGATGTGCTCGACTTCGCTCCCGTCGTCGCCGCGGACGATGATCACTCGCTTGCCGCGCTTCTTCTCGGCCACGAGTTCCACTTCGCCGTCGATCTCGGCGATGATGGCCGGGTCTTTCGGCTTGCGGGCCTCGAACAGCTCGGTCACTCGGGGCAAACCACCGACGATGTCCTGCGTGCCCATCGCTTCGCGAGGGTTCTTGGCCAGAATCGAGCCGGCCGTGATTTGCTGTCCTTCCTGAACGTCAATCGTCGCCCGTTCGGGCAGGTAGTAGAAGTCGAGGATCTTGCCGGCTGAATCTTCGAGAATAATCTGCGGGTGCAGATCACCCTTATGCTCGATGACAGTTCGTCGCAGGTTGCCTGACGCTTCACGTTCCGAACGGATCGAACGTCCCTCGATGCAGTCGTCGAAGCGGACCTTTCCGCCGACCTCGGCCAGAATGGGCACCGAGTGCGGGTCCCATTGGCAAAGGACGCGACCGACTTCGACCTCTTCGTCCTCAGCGACCAACAGCGTAGCACCGTTGGGGACGGTGTACTTTTCGAGCTCGCGCTCCTTCGGGTCCAAGATGATAATTTCGCCGTTTCGGGTCAGAACGACGTTCTTCCCCTCGGCGTTCACGACGCTCCGAATACGAGCGTAACGGACGCGGCCGGCGCGTCGGGTGCGAATCTCGTTCTCTTCGACTTCGCGGGAGGCCGCTCCACCGATGTGGAACGTTCGCATGGTGAGCTGGGTACCCGGCTCGCCGATGCTTTGGGCCGCAATGATGCCGACCGCCAATCCCTCTTCGACAAGGTTGCCGGAGGAAAGGTCCATCCCGTAGCACAGGCGGCAGATGCCTAGCTGGGCTTCGCAGGTCATGGGGCTACGGACCTGAATCTTCTCGAGTCCCAGGTCCTCGATCTTGCGAGCAATGTCGATTGTGACCAGATCGTCTTCGCGAACGATCACTTCGTCCGTGATGGGGTTCACGATGTTGGTTCGACTGACGCGCCCGCGGATCGCGTCCGCCAGGCTGACTTCCACCTTTTCGCCACGGTAAACGACGCCCCGGGTGATACCCTTGGTCGTGCCGCAGTCGTAGGTGGTGATCACCATGTTCTGGCAGATGTCCGCCAGCTTGCGGGTGAGGTAACCGCTGTCGGCCGTCTTGAGCGCCGTATCAGCCAATCCCTTGCGGGCCCCGTGTGTGGAGCTGAAGTACTCCAGCACGGTCAGGCCTTCACGGAAGTTGGCCTTAATCGGCGTCTCGATGATTTCGCCGCTCGGCTTGGCCATCAGTCCGCGCATGCCGGCGAGCTGTCGCATCTGTTCGACACCGCCTCGAGCACCCGAGTTGGCCATGAGGAAGAGCGGATTCACATAGTGGCCGTTGTCGCGGTAGTCGTGCTCCAACTCGTGCATCATCGACTGGGTGATGAGTTCGCGAGCATGGGTCCAAGTGTCGAGGACCTGGTTGTACCGCTCCTGGTTGGTGATGATGCCGCGCTCGAACAGCTTTTGCTGCTTGAGCACCGCGCCTTCCGCCTCGCCGATGACCTTGTCCTTGTTGGGCGCCGTTTTCAGGTCGCTGGCGGCGAAGGACATGCCGCTTTCTGTCGCCTGATGGAAGCCGAGTTCCTTCATGTTGTCCAACAGCTCGATCGTCGCCTTGCGGCCCAACTGCTGGTAACAGTCGGAAATGACGTTGGCCAGGTCGCGGCCTTTCATCGTGATGTTGTAGAACGCCATCTGCGGACGCAGCACGTCGTTGAACATCACGCGGCCGACAGTCGTGGTGACGAGCTTGCCGGGCTTGTAGTCCTCAGCCCCTTCGCCCTTGACCGTCTTGTCCTTGGACAGCCGCACTTTGATGATGGCGTGACGGCCCACCTTGCCCTGCGCGAAGGCCATGAAGACCTCGGCGGGCGAGGTGAAGACCATTCCCTCGCCCTGGCGGTCCGGCTGCTTCAGCGTGAGGTATGCGCAGCCCATGACGATGTCCTGGGAGGCGCTGATGATCGGCTGGCCGTTCGCCGGGCTGAAGATATTATTGGTCGACATCATCAGCGTCGTGGCTTCGACCTGCGCCTCGATCGAGAGGGGCAAGTGGACGGCCATCTGGTCGCCGTCGAAGTCGGCATTGAAACCCTTGCAGACCAGCGGGTGAATCTTGATCGCGTTGCCTTCGATGAGCACGGGCTCGAAGGCCTGAATACCCATCCGATGCAAGGTCGGGGCGCGATTAAGAAGCACGGGGTGATTGGTGATCACCTCGTCCAAAATATCCCACACCTCTTCGTCGCGGCGCTCGAGCATCCGCTTGGCGCTCTTGATCGTGTCGGCGTGATTGAGGTCCTTGAGCCGTCGAATGACGAAGGGTTGGAACAATTCCAGCGCGATCTTCTTGGGCAAGCCGCACTGGTGCAGCTTGAGTTCGGGACCAACGACGATCACGCTTCGCGCCGAGTAATCGACGCGTTTGCCCAGCAGGTTTTCGCGGAAACGACCCTGCTTGCCTTTGATCATGTCGGTTAACGACTTGAGCGGACGATTCGACGAACCGAGCACCGGGCGCTTGCAGCGGTTGTTGTCGAAGAGCGCGTCGACCGACTGCTGAAGCATTCGCTTTTCGTTGCGCACGATGACTTCGGGCGCGTTCAGGTCGACCAGTTTCTTCAGTCGGTTGTTGCGGTTGATAATGCGGCGATAGAGGTCGTTGAGGTCGCTCGTGGCAAAGTTGCCCGAGTCGAGCAAGACCAGGGGCCGCAGATCCGGTGGGATCACGGGGATGACATCGAGCACCATCCACTCCGGCTTGTTGTCGCTGTCACGGAGCGCTTCAACGATCTTCAGCCGCTTGATCAGGTCCTTGGTTTTTTGCTGGCTGTTGGTGACCTTGAGTTCGGCCCGCAACACTTCGGACAACTCGACCAGATTGAGTTTCTGGAGCAGCTTCTTGACCGCCTCGGCCCCCATCTCGATCTCGAACGCCTCTTCGCCGTATTTGGCGCGGGCCTGACGAGCCTCTTCTTCAGTCAGCAACTGACAGGGGCGCAGCGGCGTGTCGCCCGGATCGATGACGACATAATCCTGGAAATAGACCACCTTCTCCAGCGCGGTCGTCTTGATGTTCAGCAGCGCGCCCAGTCGGCTGGGCATCGACTTGAAGAACCAAATGTGGACGACAGGGGCGGCCAGTTCGATGTGCCCCATCCGCTTGCGGCGGACGCGGCTGTGCGTGACTTTGACGCCGCAGCGGTCGCAAATCATCCCCTTGTATTTCATCCCGCGGTACTTGCCGCAGGCGCATTCCCAGTCTTTCTCTGGCCCGAAGATCCGCTCGCAGAACAGACCGTCGCGCTCGGGCCGATACGTGCGGTAGTTGATCGTTTCCGGCTTTTTGACTTCGCCGAAGGACCAGCTGCGAATGTCGTGCGAGCTGGCAAGACCGATTTTCACCGCGCCGTAGTCGTTAATGCGATCGTAATTGGCTTCCGCAACGCTCACGTGATCACTCCTCTCGAGGAAGTGGCTGACTGCTTGTCTTTTATTTGATCCGGGAGGGCCCGGTCTAAAAATCGCCGAGAGCCGACAACACTAAAGCGGATTCTTCTCCAGCTGAATGTTCAGGCACAATCCGCGAATTTCGTTGCACAACACGTCGAAGCTGGCGGGCGTGCCCGCTTCGAGCGTGTTCTCGCCTTTGACCATCGATTCGTAAATCTTCGTGCGGCCTTCCACGTCGTCGCTCTTAACAGTCAATAGTTCCTGCAGGATGAACGCGGCCCCGTAGGCTTCCAGCGCCCAGACTTCCATTTCTCCAAATCGCTGACCGCCGAAGCGGGCTTTGCCGCCCAACGGCTGCTGCGTGATGAGGGAGTAGGGACCCGTCGCTCGGGCGTGCACTTTGTCGTCGACCAGGTGGTGCAACTTCAGCATGTAGATCATGCCAACGGTGACGCGCTGCTCGAACTCTTCGCCGGTTCGACCGTCATAAAGCACAGTTTTGCCGTCCTCGGGCAGGCCGGCCTGTTTCAACGCGTCCTTGATCGCCTCCTCGCTCGCACCGTCGAAGACCGGGCAATGAGCGCGGAAGCCGAGCTTGGACGCCGCCCAACCGAGGTGCGTCTCGAGAATTTGTCCCACGTTCATACGGCTGGGAACGCCCAGCGGATTGAGCACGATGTCGACCGGGGTGCCGTCCTCGAGGTAGGGCATGTCTTCGACGGGCAGAACCTTCGAGATGACTCCCTTGTTTCCGTGCCGGCCGGCCATCTTGTCGCCGACCGAGATCTGCCGTTTCGATGCGACGTAGCACTTCACCATCTGCAGCACGCCACTGGGCAACTCGTCGCCGCGCTTCATGCTGTTAAGTGCCTGATCGCGAACGTCGATCGCCTCTTCGACCGGGTTCCAAGTCTCCTTGAGCAGCTTCTTGAGGTCGGCCTTCTTCTGCGGGCTGCGCAGATCGAGATCTTCGAAGACCGTGGGGAAGTTGACGGCATAGTCGGCGACGATCTTGTCGTCGTCTTCAATCGCCCGCACTTCACGCCCGTCTTCGAGGGTCAGGTGTCGACCGAGCACCTTCTCGAATTCCTTCAGGAACTCGACGTAGGCGGTGCGAATTTCCTTGTTGCCCGTCTGCTCGGCCTTCTTCAGTTCCTGCTCGAACTTCTTGCGCTCGAGCTCCGACAGGCTCATTCGCCGTGAAAACCGCTCGGTATGAATCACGATTCCCTCGACGCCGCTGGGGACTTCGAGCGATTCGTTCTTCACGTCTTCGCCGGCACGACCGAAGATCGCGTGCAACAGTTTTTCTTCGGGCGTCAGTTCCGACTTGGCCTTGGGCGAAACCTTGCCCACCAGAATGTCGCCGGGTTGGACACGGGTGCCGACGCGCACGATGCCCTCTTCGTCGAGATGCCGCAGGGCCTTTTCGCTGACGTTGGGGATGTCTCGCGTGAACTCTTCGCGACCGAGCTTGGTCTCGCGGATTTCGACGTCGAACTCGTCGATGTGAATCGACGTGTAGACATCGTCCTTGACCAGCCGCTCCGAGAGAATGATTGCGTCCTCGAAGTTGTACCCTTCCCACGACATGAAGGCGACGAGCGCGTTTCGCCCGAGCGACAGCTCGCCATCTCGCGTCGCTGCGCTATCGCACAGCAGGTCGCCCTTCTTGACGCGCTGATCGAGCTTGACGGTCGGCTTCTGATTGAGGCACGTACGCTCGTTGAGCCCCGTGAACTTCCGCATCGGGTAACGCTTGCCATCGACTTCGACGACGTCGGCGTCGACGTAAGTCACTTTGCCGGCCCGCTCGCTCCGAATCACCATTCCCGAATTTTCGGCGACGGCCTTTTCCAGCCCCGTCCCGACCAAGGGCGGCTCGGTAATCAACAGAGGCACGGCCTGCCGCTGCATGTTCGAACCCATCAGCGCGCGGTTCGCGTCGTCGTGCTCGAGGAACGGAATCAGGCCGGCCGAAACACCGACCATCTGGCAGGGAGCAACGTCGATGTATTTGACTTCTTTCGACCCGACCCAGTGCACGTCGTTCCGATAGCGGGCCAAGACGCGCTCGTCCGCGATCTTGCCCTTTTCGATCGGCGTGTCGGCCGGAGCCACGTAGGAATACGACTCTTCGTCCGCTCGCAGCCACTCGATCTCGTCGGTCAGCTTGCCGTTCTCGACTTTGCGATACGGAGTAATCAAGAATCCGTAATCGTCGACCTTGGCAAAGATGCTCAAGCTCGAGATCAGACCGATGTTGGTACCTTCAGGCGTCTCGATCGGGCAAATGCGTCCGTAGTGCGAAATGTGCACGTCGCGAACCTCGAAGCCGGCCCGCTTACGGTTGAGTCCGCCGGGACCCAAGGCGCTCAAGCGACGCTCATGGGTGAGCATCGAGAGTGGGTTCGTCTGGTCGACGACTTGCGACAACTCGCTGCGGCCGAAGAAGTACTCGATGGCCGCCGACACGCTTTTGGGGTTGATCAGCGTTCGGGGCGACATCTCCTCGACGTCCTTGAGACTCATACGCTCTTGCACGGTGCGGCGCAGTTTGAGGAAGCCCTTACGGACTTCATCGGACGCCAGCTCGTCGATCGTCCGCAGACGGCGATTGCCGAGGTTGTCGATGTCGTCGACCTGCGCGTTTTGATCGTCGCTACGCAACCGGACGAGATACCGGATGGCGTTCACGAAATCTTCCGCGCGAAGCGTCATCTCCGAGTCGGGGATGTCCTGATTGAATTTGCGGTTGATGCGGAACCGTCCGACACGGCCGAGTCGGTAGCGGTTGACGTCGAAGAATTTCTCTTTAAAGAGGTCTGTCGCCTTCTCCAGTTGTGGCGGATTGCCCGGACGCAACCGCTGATAAATCCGCAGCAAAGCAGACTCGTGGCTGGGGGTCATTTCCTTTGACGCGGCCTGATGGGCGGCCCGATCTTCCATGATGCTGTTGAGCACGAGGGGATCGCCCAGCTTGGGAACGATCTCAATCGACTTGATGCCCGCTTCGGACATCGCGATCGCGTGGGCCTCGGTGATCATGTGACCGCATTCGACGATGATCTCGCCGCTACGTTCGTCCTTGAGCGGGTAAACCACGTCTTCGACCGAGACTTTGTCCACTAGCTCCGCGTGATCGCCCTTGGTGACTTTGACCTTAGCGGTCTCGTAGAACAGTCGAATCAGCGCCGAGTCGGTCGAGAACTCGGACGACATGGCCCGTAGCAGCGTCATCGCGGAGAATTTTCCGCTCTGGTCGATGCGGACTCCCAACGTCTCTTTCTTGCTGACGACGAGTTCGATCCAACTGCCGCGCTCGGGAATAATGCGGCACGAATAGTTTTTCCGCTCTCCCGGCTCGGAGCTCAATACGAAGTCGACACCCGGCGAGCGATGGAGCTGACTGACGACGACGCGTTCGGCCCCGTTGATGATAAACTCACCACCACCCAGCATGATGGGCATGTCGCCCAGGTAGACTTCTTCCTCGATCGGCTGTTCTTTGACCAGACGCAACCAGACGCGGAAGGGGCGGCCGTAGGTCAGCCGAAGTTGCCGGCATTCGGTCGGAGTGTAGCGCGGCTTGCCGAGCTCATAGCGGAGATACTCGAGGCGATACTGTCCGTCGTAGCTCTCGATCGGAAAGACTTCGCGCAAAATCTCCTCGAGGCCCTGGCTCTTACGCTCCCGCGGGCCGCGCTCCAACTGCAGAAAGCGGGCATACGACTCGGTCTGGATGCGGGTCAAATCGGCAATTTCAAAGTCGCCACGAACAATTCCCAGGCTGCGAATCGTGTCGGCCTTGATATAGCGTGTTGCGGAGATCGGCATGCTAGGCTCTCTTTACTGGGCTTTACCCGGGAAACCGAACCAGAATCGTCGGGGACGCGAGGCGGAGGAAGACAGGGCCGTGGGTGTCAGCGATCGCCTTTCGGGTCGAAGCTGGATCGACTGACGCCCGAGATCAAGTTGGGCGCAGCGGGCGGACGATCCGCCCCTGAGTTCTAAGGAACCGTGCGAGAAAAGCAGGGGCAGCAAACTGCCACTCTCCCCCGAAGCCGTGTCGCCCGAAACCCCGCAACCCGATGCAGCCATCAGGCCCTGCGGGCCGTACCCACCGTCCGTCGCGCCCCCGCGCCAACGGAGACAAACGCGCTCGGGCGCAGGAACGAACCTTGGAACCACAACACCCGCGGCCGCGCCACCACGATTCCCGAACGCCGTAACGGTGAAGGCCGGTCCCGTGGCTCGCCACGGGAACCCCTCCGGCCGGACCCCTTCGGTGCGAACTACTTGATCTCGACTTTGGCCCCAGCCGCCTCGAGCTCGGCCTTGAGCTTGTCGGCGTCGGCCTTGGGCAATCCGGTCTTCACCGGCTTGGGAGCGCCCTCGACGAGATCCTTGGCCTCTTTCAAGCCTAGGCTGGTCGCGCTCCGGACCACCTTGATGACGTTGATCTTATTGTCGCCGTGGGCAACCAGAATCACGTCAAATTCGGTCTTTTCTTCCACCGGTGCGGCCGCACCTCCACCGCCGCCAGCCGCCATCATCACGGCACCACCGGCTGCCGGCTCGATGCCATGCACTTCCTTGAGGTAGGAGACTACCTGCTTGGCCTGCAGCAACGTCAGGCCAACAATCTTGTCCCCAAGCTCTTTCGTCGACTGATCGAATTCCGCCACCGCTGTGGACATCGTCTCGTTCCCTTTCTCGCTCGTTTCTTGTTCCGATGCGACCTGCTCGGACTGACAACCCCATTTATGATCGGGCGACTCTTCAAACCGCGTCTGATTCCCAGCGATTCGACCCGATTTTAATCCGTCTCGTAATCCTTGATTCGTGCAACTTAAGTCGCGGCCGGGGCCGCAGACTCTTCTTTCTCTGAGATCTTCTCGATCTGGCTGGCCAACTGGCGGCCCGGCCCGACCAGAGCGCCCGCCAACTGAGCACCTGGGCTCATCATGGCTGCCAGAATTTGGCCGATGAGTTCCTTGCGACCCGGGCTCTTCGCCAGCTCGTCAACCGTCTCCTTAGTGAGCGTTGCCCCTTCAGTCGTGCCCCCCTTGATCTGAAGCGGCTCGATTTCCTTCGCCCATTTGGCAATCTCTTTGGACAGGGCGACAATGTCCTCGCCCCCCCAAACGAGCGTCGAGGGCCCTTCCAGAAGCGGATCGAGCGAGGTCACTCCGACGTTCTTGAGCGCCACACGACCCAGCTTGTTCCGAATGCCCAGGGCGGAAATCTTCTTCTTTTTCATCGCCAGGCGAAGCTTGTTGGCCGTCACTCCGTCCAGCTTCGAGGCGTCGACGACGACAAAGTCCTTGATCCCCTTGAGGCGATCCCCGAGGTCGTCGATCAGCAGTTCCTTAACGCGCCTACTCATAACTTAAATCTGCCTGCTTTCTCGTCACGCCACGATATTAATGCCGGGCATCATCGTCGCCGAAAGGGAAATGCTCTTCATGTAGATCCCCTTCGAGGAGGGGGGCTTGATCGTGTTGATGTATTTCAGCATCGCCTCGATGTTCTCGATGAGTTGCGATTCGCTGAACGACATCTTGCCGACCACACAATGCACGCCGCCGCCTTTGTCCTTCGAACGAAACTCGACTTTTCCCGCTTTGTATTCGCGAACCGCGGTTGCCACGTCTTGCGTCACCGTTCCCGCGCGAGGCGAAGGCATCAGGCCGCGAGGACCGAGCACCTTACCGAGCGGACCGACAACACCCATCATGTCCGGCGTGGCAATGGCCACATCGAAATCGGTCCAACCCTCTTTAATTTTGTCGGCCAAGTCCTTGCCGCCGACATGCTCGGCTCCCGCAGTCCGTGCGATATCGGCATTATTCCCCTGGGCGAAGACCAGGACTCGCTTCGATTTGCCGATACCGTGAGGCAACACGATCGAGCCTCTGACCGCTTGGTCATCTTGTTTCGGATCGATGCCCAACTGAACCGCGAGCTGCACCGTCTGATCGAACTTCACCGGCTTGATATTCGCGGGCAAAGAAGGCTCGAGCGACTTCAGCGTCTTGACGGCCGTAGCCACATCGACGGCCGCCAGCCCCTCGACCTTCTTCGACAAAAACACAAATCGCTTCGACTGCTTGGCCATCGTTCGCCCTATTTCCCGCTTTTCTCTACCGCTTCTCTAGTCGCTGCCGCTCAGATTGCCCTCAATCAACCCGACTAGTCCACCACGTCCAGCCCCATGCTTCGGGCCGTGCCCGCGATAATGCGAGCCGCGTGCTCCAAATCCGGCGAGTTCAAATCCTCGAATTTTCGCTTGGCGATATCCTGCAATTGTTTTTGCGTGACGACGCCCACCTTTTCGGCCTTGGGATTCGCGGAGCCCTTCGCGATCTGCGCCACTTGCTTGAGCAGGACCGACGCAGGCGGACTCTTCAAGATGAACTCGAACGAGCGATCACTGTAAATCGTGACGATGACCGGGATCGTCGTCCCCATCATGTCGCGAGTCTTTTCGTTGAACTGCTGCACGAACTGGCCGATGTTGACGCCGTGCGGGCCGAGTGCGGTTCCCACGGGTGGCGCAGGAGTCGCCTGACCCCCCGTTGCCTGCAGCTTGACCATCGCCGTGACTTGCTTCTTCTTCGCCATCACATGCCCCGCAGTCGCACGCGGCCGAGCCGCCCCAGCGACATCAAATCCTGTGTCTTATCCGTTCAGATCTTCTCGGCCTGCCAGTATTCCAACTCGACCGGAGTCGACCTGCCAAAAATCTCGATCAGCACGGTGATCTTCCCGTGCTCTTCGTCGATCGCCTCGACCGTCCCTTCGAAGCTCTCGAACGTCCCTTCCTTGATCTTCACCGCGTCGCCGCGGGCCAGATTGATTTTGATCTTCTGCGGCTCGACTTCCGCGTTCACTTTCTTGCCGAGCATCTGATCGATTTCAGACTGGTCCATCGGGCTGGGCTTCCCGGCCGAGCCGGTAAAGTCACCGACGCCACTCGTATCCCGAACGAGATACCAGGTTTCGTCGTTCAGAATCATCTGGACCATGATGTAGCCGGGGTAGAGCTTGCGCTCGGTCACCCGCGTCTTGCCGCCCTTGGCTTCCTTGACCTTTTCGGTGGGAATAATAATGTCGCCGAACTTCTCTTCGAGCCCCTCTCGCTTGATTCGGCGCACAAGCGAATCTCGAATCGACTTCTCGCGATTGCTCTGGACCTTGAGCACGTACCAACGCATGCCCTGTTCGTCGTGCGCATGAATATCGCCAGACGGGGATTCTTGGTCCATTTCTTCCAGTTCCCTGGGCGGGTCGGCAACAAGTCGGTTCGGCACCGTATGACCTGGCACTGTATGATCTGACACTGTTTGGTGATCTGGCACTGTTCGCTCGGGTGCAGTTTGATTCGGTTCGGTCAGTTCCGGCACCATCAAACGACAACAATCTCCCCGCAGGAGTGAAATGGCGGAACCTGCATCATGGGCGCGCGCCACGAATTTTGCAAGGATCAAGCCCTCCGCCCCGCAGAAGAGCATCATCCCTTGAGGTCGACACTCTGCCGGCCGCAAATCGCGGCGGCTGACCGCTCCGACCCCGCACAAACCCAACCCCAAGACGACAGAGTCAGATCTTCAAAACACCGATCTTCTCGAAGAACCAGATCCACACCTGATCGTAAAGAAACAGCATCGCCGCCATGAAAAACATGGTCACAATTACAACGGCCCCGGCCCGGAAGCAGCGCTGCAAGCTGGGCCAGGAAATCTTCTTCATCTCGACTTCGACGGCAATCAAGAAATCCGCAAATTGCGGTACATTGACCAGCCGGTAGGCCATCCAGGAAAGGACGATTCCGACGATTGCCGGAACCACGAACCGCACCTCTCGGCTGGAATCCAGCAGGGGACCATTGGCCAACGTGTAACAGCCGTAAAGGGCCCACACGATGATCAACCCCGCCGTCGTCTGCCGCACCCGCTTCCCTTGCGTGCGCTTGTAGATTGCCGGCGAGAGCATGGAAACCCAGAAACCACTGATCGCTTCGTTCTTGGCCATGACGCCTCGTTCAATTCACGTTTCGTCGAAACTCAAACCGCGCTCAATCCGAATCGCCACCTTGCGATCCGCTGGGCGACTGTCTTCGTCATCTCGTCCGATGGCACCCATTTCCAGACGGCTGGACGCCCTTTTCAAGCACGGGCGGAGGGACTTGAACCCCCAACCGCCGGATTTGGAATCCGGTGCTCTGCCAATTGAGCTACACCCGTAACCGTTCGCGTTCGCTCAAAACTCGGCCTGCCGGCCGCCCGGCATCGGCCAACGCCGGAACGGAAACCGGGCGAGATCCTTACTTCTTCCGTGATTCTTTGTGCAGCGTGTGGCGACGCAGCTTCGGGCAGTATTTCATCAACTCGAGGCGCTCCGTCCCCCGAGTCTCTTTCGGAACGCGATAATTCCGCAATCCGGTTTCGGTGCATTCCAACCAGACATATTCACGAGGCACGAGCACACCTCATCTGAAAACCAAAGGCTGCGACGGGAGGGCTAGGCTCCCGTCGAGCCGATTTATCAATGCTAGAAAAACTGGCATCAGGAAGCTTGGGCCTCCCGCTCTTCAACCTGCCAGCCGGCGCTCTTCGGGACGCGCCTAGGCAACAATCTTCGTGACCACGCCGGAACCAACCGTCTTGCCGCCTTCGCGGATAGCAAACCGGCTGCCCTCGACGAGCGCGATCGGCTTTCCGAGTTCGACGTCGAGACTGACGTTGTCGCCCGGCATGCACATTTCCGCGCCACCCAACAAGGACGTGCTGCCCGTGACGTCGGTCGTGCGGAAGTAAAACTGCGGACGATAGCCGCTGAAGAACGGAGTGTGGCGACCCCCTTCTTCCTTACTCAGCACGTAGACCTCACCCTGGAACTTGGTGTGCGGCGTGATCGATTTCGGATGCGCCAACACCTGTCCACGTTCGACGTCGTCCTTCTTGGTACCCCGCAGCAGGATACCGACGTTGTCGCCGGCCATCCCCTCGTTCAGGGTCTTGTTGAACATTTCGACGCCCGTGCAGGTCGTTTCGGCCGTGTCCTTCAGGCCGATCAACTCGACCTTCTCACCGACCTTGACGCGCCCCTGCTCGATTCGGCCGGTGACGACCGTACCGCGACCTTCGATCGAGAAGACGTCCTCGATCGCCATCAGGAATGGCTTGTCCGCGACACGAACCGGGTCCGGGACGTACGCGTCGAGCGCGTCCATCAGGTCGCCGATGCACTTGTTGAATTTCGGATCGGCAGGATTGTCGAGCGCTCCCTTGGCGTTGCCGCGAATGATCGGCACCGTGTCGCCGGGGAAATCGTACTTGGTCAACAGCTCGCGCACTTCCATCTCGACCAACTCGAGCAACTCGGCGTCGTCGACCAGGTCGCACTTGTTGAGGAACACGACCAGCGCGGGGACGTCGACCTGGCGGGCCAGGAGGATGTGCTCGCGGGTCTGCGGCATCGGGCCGTCAGCGGCCGACACCACCAGGATGGCGCCGTCCATCTGGGCCGCGCCGGTGATCATGTTCTTGATGTAGTCAGCGTGCCCCGGGCAATCGATGTGAGCGTAGTGCCGCTTGGGCGACTCATACTCGACGTGGCTCACGGAGATCGTGACTGTCTTGGTTTCGTCGCGGACGGTTCCGCCCTTGGCGATGTCCGCGTACGCTTTGATGGCGGCCATGCCCTTGGTCGACTGGACCGCCAGGATCGAGGCGGTCAGCGTGGTCTTGCCGTGATCGATGTGACCGATCGTACCAACATTCACGTGCGGCTTGGTACGTTCAAAAACTGCCTTGGCCATGTCTCGTCCTTTTCCCTCTCTGCAAACCCATTTCTCGGATCAAAGCCAAATCTGGCGATTGCTTTAAACAACACTTCGTTTAACGGCTACGTTCATTCGGACGGCGGAAATCCGCCGCCAAAAGCTGCTGATGGGACTTGAACCCATGACCTCGTCCTTACCAAGGAAGCGCTCTACCAACTGAGCTACAGCAGCAACAACCGGTCTTCAAGTTCCTTGGGAAGCGGGCGATGGGAATCGAACCCACACCACCAGCTTGGAAGGCTGGAGCTCTACCATTGAGCTACGCCCGCGATCGTTTCTCCCCTCACGCTTTCCTTCAAAAACGTTCCGATTCTGGTTTCACTAGCGGGACATCACTGTCCCCGGCCGGCCTTCTCAAGTTCGCAACGACTGCTTCGCTGGATTGCCCGGCCCGCCTGCCGCCTCCGACTGATTCTGCGGCTCGAACACCCACGCAATGGGGGAAGAAGGATTCGAACCTTCGAAGGCTATGCCACCAGATTTACAGTCTGGCCCCTTTGACCGCTCGGGAATTCCCCCAACAACTGCTGTGACCAACTTCCAGCGAACCGATCGCCGTTCGATGCGTTACGCCTCCCTGAACCGATCACAAAATGGGGGCCTGCTGGAGCGAAGATCGCCTGACTCATCCCGAAGCTAGCGGAGGGACTTGAACCCACAACCACCGGTTTACAAAACCGGGGCTCTACCAATTGAGCTACGCTAGCGGGCCTGGCTCCTGCGACAAGCTGCTCAATATAGCATGCAACATGTGTGTTGCAAGGGAGAAAGGACACCGCCCCAGGCCCAGCCCAGCGACGCCCCCGCGGCCCAAACTGTCGCGTAAATAGGAGCCGGGGGCTTGTGGACGGTTGACGCCACCAGCCCCCGGTCTTTTCGATCCGTTTCGCTCAGTTTGAACGCCCTCGATCTGATCGGCCGCTGATCTGACGGCGGCCAACCGGCAACCCGCCGGGCCAGATCAATGGCTCACTCGCCTGGAATCTCCAGCTTGTCGTCCTGAGCGATCTTTCGCAACTTTCGCAGCGCTCGGGCCTCGAGCTGACGAATCCGCTCCTTCGTCACCCCCAACTTCGACCCAACTTGTTCGAGCGTTTGGGGCTCGGCCCCTTGGGTCAGGCCGTAGCGAAACATGATGATGTCCTTCTCGCGTCCGTCGAGTTGGTCGAGGATTTCCATGATCATCTGCCGCTGCCGTTGGTTGACCAGCTCTTCGCGGAACTGGTCTCCCCGGTGCTCGGTCGAGTGCTGGAAGACTTCGTCCTTCCCGGTGCGGAATCGTTCGAGCAGGTTGTGCTCGGCCGGAATCGACCGGGCAAAGTTCTTCATGATGGCCCATGTCGCATACGTCGAGAACTTGTTGCCCTTCGTGTAATCGAACTTTTCGATCGCCCGAATCAGGGACATGTTCCCGTCGCTGACCATCTCGAAGAAGTTGCTCGTCGGCTTGATGTGACGCTTGGCGATCGAGACCACCAACCGCAGGTTGCTGCGGATCAGGAAGTTCTTGATCTCCACGGCTTGGTCGAGCAGCCGCTCGATTGCGTCCATGTCCTTCGTGTGCGGACGCGACTTATCGAGCTTCTCCCTCAACCGGGACGCTTTGAACTTCAAGAAGTTCATCTTGCGGAAGTAATAGGCTTCCTGCTCGCGATTGAGCAGTGGGATCGAGTACAAGCTGGCCAAATACGGTGGCAACCCCGGCGGCGCCTTCACGCGCCCCTCGAACTTCGTGGTTTCCGGCGGCGGCCCCAGAATCGAGGTTTCTGCGTGCGGCTTGTGAAAGTCCGGGCTGTCCATGAACTCGACCGGCTGGTCGACCAGACGATTGGCCCGCATTTCGGAAATGATGCGGTAAACGCTGGCTTTCGTGCGGCAGTACTGGCGCGCAAGTCGAGCGGCTGGCACTCCGCGACGGCTGCTGCGGTAGATTTCTTTCTTCTGCTCGTCGGACAATGGTGTCGAGGCAAAGGGAAACACGGCGCTCTCCGGGTGTTCGCGATCGTGATTCTTCAGGGTGTAACGAATCGTCTCAGGCGAACGTCTCAGTTTTCGTGCCAATCGACGGGCAACCTCGGACGGACATCCGCCGTACCGAGCCAACCGCCGAGCCCGCTCCACAATTTCCTCTCGTTCCCAGGGCGACAACTGACTGAACCGGCTGCTGCGACGGACCTCGTCGGCGTGGCCTTGGACAAACGTGTCGACGCTCGACTTCAAAAAGCCGATCCGCTTCCGCTTACCAAACTTAAACCGGCGGCTGATCAGCCCCCGGTCACGCCATCGGTCCACCGTCTTGGTCGAAACGTTGAACCGTCGACTGATCTCGTCCACAGTCAGCACAGGCTCATCGACGTTCAACACATCCAAGTCGGTGCTGTCAGACAGATCCTCAACGAAGCACCGCAAATCATGGACCGCGTCCTCGCCTTGAATCACGAGGTCGGGGTAAAGTTCCGGACGAAAAGTGGTAACCCGCTCACAGATCTCGTGATACGGGTACGACTGGGTCGGATCGAGTTCGCGCACCAAGCGCTCAGCCCGCCGAATTTGGGTCAGCCGCACGTCGCGCGGCGCGTATCGGACTTGTTGATCCGTCAACTGTTTCATGACGGGATGGCAATATCGCGAAGCTTTCATCACGCCCTCCCCCCATCTCTAATTTCTTGACTGCTTGAGCGTTGCGTGTTCCGGGTGTGGGTTTTTGGCTCAAACAGTTTGTGACCTAAGCTATTTTGAAATTGGCACTTAGGCGACGGTCGTTTGGCCCGCCGAGCCGCCGCCCCGCTTGTCTAGCTGTAATTACGCAGATCTTAGATGTAACTTGAACAAAAAAGTTCGCATGCAAACGAATTTCTCGAAATCCAGCCCTCGAATAGTGTACATATGTATCAAATCCCAGCCGCCTAGTCCAGCCCGGTTGCCGGTCGATCTGCGGACTTTTTAGCCCGCCCTAATCGACGAGGTGCATAGAGAGGCGACTGCCCGCAGGGCACAAAAACTGCCCGGCTCGGATTGCGGAGGGGACGCGCCCCAAATCGGCGCCCACTATTCAAGACGCGGAAAGGCGTAAGAATGATCTCCAAAAACCGCGAGACCAGTTGCGGATTTCGGAGAATCGTTGTCCGCAGGCGAATTGCGTCAGGCGGGAACGCCACGCACGCGCAACAAACTCGAGATCGCCACGATCGCGAAGGCCACAATGATTAGCACCATCAGCCAGGTTTTCCGTCTCTGCCGTAAGGGTGCGAAGGCGGCTGAACGACCAACCAGTGCCTCGGCCAAGAAGAAGACGCCGAACGCGGCTAAGATTTTGATCCCCATGAGCATGTGATACCGCTTGTCATGGACATGCTGTGGCATCGCGACAACCAGGTAGTTGTAAAAACCTGTCAGGAGGAAGAGCAGAATTCCAGCTCTCACCACCTTCCGCCAAGTCGCAGTCACGAGGTCCCGGAGTCGATCGTGTTCCGTCTGCGGCAGCTGCTCGGCATTGGGCGTGAGGACATAGCGGATGAACACCGTTCCGCCGATCAGCACGATTGCTGTGGAAACATGTATCCACCGCGAGGCGACATTGATGAAGAATTCCATGAGTTCGCGCCTGGATGCCACTGTGGTCGAAGATTGGTCACGACATGATAGCGTCGCCCCTCCAGTGAGTCGCCTGGCTCGAGTGCAGCAAGACTGACCGAAACTTCGACTGGCCGAAACTTCACTGATGCGGATCCTGAGCTACAACATCCACAAAGGCATCGGCGGGCGAGATCGCCGCTACCGATTCGGGCGGGTGCTGGCCGTTATCGAGGCAGCCAACCCGGATATCGTTTGCCTGCAAGAAGTCGACCGCAATGTCCGCCGTTCGCGGTATCACGATCAGCCGCAGCTGCTGGTCGATTATTTCGGTGATCGTCAGCCGCTGTACCAGATGAATGTTCACCTCAAGGAGGGGGGCTACGGCAACCTCGTCCTGAGCCGGTGGCCGCTACGCGCCCATCACCACGTCTCATTACGTCACGAAGAGCGCAAGCCGCGCGGCGCACAGTTGGCCGTCATAGAAACTCCCGAAGGGTTGCTCCATCTGGCTCACTGGCATCTGGGACTTGCCGAGCGGGAGCGGCGCTGGCAAGTTCGGCACTTGTTGTCGCACTCGCTGTTTCGATCGGCAGAGAATCTGCCCACGTTATTGATCGGCGACTCGAACGATTGGCGGAATCAACTGCAATCGGGCGTGCTCGGGCCGCTCGGTTTTCAGCAGGTGACGACGCCGATTTCGCGATTCCGCACGTTCCCCTCATACCTGGCGATGGGCTCGCTGGATAAAGCTTTTGTTCGAGGCGAAATCTCGGTACGCCAGGCGCGGGTGGTGCGCAATCGGCTCGCGCGATTGGCGTCAGACCATTTGCCGCTGGTCATCGATTTTCATCTGGGCCACGCGGGCGAGCGACCCGAAAACGGCGAATCGCGACGGTCCTAAAAAAATAAAGACCGCCGATGCGACGGTCTTTATTCCGTTTCCAAACGTTGAGCGCGGACTACTTTCCTTTGGAAGGTAGCTCGTTCGCCTCGAGCAGGTCCCCGAAGGTCTTGCCGTCAGCATTCTTCTCTTTGGCCGCCGTCTTCAGGACATCGGTGAACTTGTCCTTGTCCTTGACGTTCTTGGCGCCGTCGAGTGCTTTGACGATGGCTTTTCCGTAGTCGTTGCGATTTGTCTTCTTTGCGCCGAAATGACAGACGTTGCACTTCAACGTCGTCTTGACGTTATTCTTCTGCGCGACGTCCGGGTATGTGTCCATCCACACGCGAAGGTATTGGGGTCGTGCCTCCGCCTGGGCAGACGTCAAGAACACGATTCCAGCCACCGCCAGCACCAAGCCAGCAACAGCCTTCAGAGACAGCTTCAACATCGATGACTTCCTCCGGTTCGGGATCACATAGCCCGACGGTCAAACTGCCACGTCCCACCGGCTGCGATTCGAAACCAGCGAAACATCGGACCAACACCGCGGCACGGCGATCGCGAGATCTGCCGAGATCGGGCTGTATAAGGGAACGATTAGACCCCCGTCGAAAGAGAGTGTCAACCGCACCTGCAAGCGGTTCGGCCCCGTGGGATGCGGATTCGTCGAGATGGCGGATGCCAAGAATTCGTTCCCCTGATCGAATTCCCAACGGGCGTCCAATTACACTGAATGGACCGAAGCTCCCTGAAAACGGCTCCCCTGTGACACACCTGTAAGGCGGTCGTCGATGCCTCGTTCCGTAACTTGCGCTGTTCTACTAGGGCTCTCTCTTACTTTCGCCGTCGCCGACCCAATCAAGTCTTCGGAGCCCGCCCCGCCCAAGATGCCCACTCAGAAGTCAGCCCAGGCACCCGCGGCGAAGCCGACCGAAACACAGCCGACATTATCGACGGCGACTGTGCCTGCGCCGGTGTCACCGCCGCCCAAGGTGACTGAGAGCACCCCGACGAAGCCGTTAGTGCCTCCGCCAACCGTCAAGCCTGTCACTGTCGCGTCCAAACCGCATCCCGTCGACAACGCTGAAGATCTCGAGGCATTTTTTGACGGGGCCTTGATGGTGCAGCTCGAATCCAAACACATCGCGGGTGCCGTAGTCGCGGTCGTCGTCGGGGACAAGCTGGTGTTTTCCAAAGGATACGGCTACGCAGACGTGGAGACGGGCCGACCGGTCGACCCCCAAACCACGCTGTTCCGCATTGCCTCGGTCTCGAAGCTATTCACCTGGACCGCCGTCATGCAGTTGGTGGAAGAAGGAAAGCTGGATCTCGACGCGGATGTGAATGTCTACCTCAAGGGCACCGGGGTGCAGATTCCCCCGGCATTCGGCAAACCGATTACGCTTAAGAATCTGCTCACGCATTCGGCCGGATTCGAGGATCGGCCGATCGGCCTGTTCGCCCATCAACCCTCAGACAAACCGCTAGCGGAATCGCTGAAAAATGACATCCCGGCGCGCGTCCGTCCTCCCGGCACGCTCTCGGCT
>DASRXU010000338.1:0-6316 GCA_035687365.1 Planctomycetaceae bacterium
ATTTTCTCGGACGGCGTCGGCAAGTTCGACGGGGCCTAACAGAAAGTCGACAGGTTTTTTCGGGCCAACCACGCGGCCACGCGTCTTCCGTGCGCGGGGGATGCGTCGCTGAAACAGCGCCTCGGGTCCGGGCCAGGGAATGCGCTGTTCGAGCCAGCGATGGAGCCAACGCGTGCGGTTGCCGAACATCGACTGCATGCGGCCCATCTTCGAGCGGCGCAGATAGACCGGGGCTTCGTCGTCGCGCACGTTGCCGACAAACAGCACGCCTTCGTCGCCAATCAGCGTGAGCGACTTGTCTCGCGGGGCGACGAGGCCGCAGGTGACGCGTGCCACAACACCTTCGCCGTATTCAATGCACCCGACGGTAAAGTCGGGTGCCATGGTGTCGACGGCAATTCCCTTGTCGGGGATCTGGCAAGAAGCGAACGATGTCACCCGCAGAGCGGGGCCAAAAAAGGCAGCCAACCAGGTAAGCAGATAGCCCGCGTGTTCGTAGGCGCAGCCAATCTCGAATTCGTCTTTCGCGGGCCAGGGAACTCCGCTTCCGTTTCGCCACAACCAAGGGGATTGATTGGGCGCGATCATGCCATCGTCGAAGTTCGCATAAACCAAGCGGACTTTTCCGATCAGCCCTTCGTTAATTGCCTTCCAGAGCGTCTGTGCGGTGTCGTTCAGGAGACTGCACGGGGCGGAGGAAAGGACGAGCTGCTTCTGCTCCGCAACGTCGGCGAGTTGGGCCGCGCCCCCGGCATCCATCGCCAGCGGTTTCTCTGAATAGACGTGCTTGCCCGCTTCGAGGCAGCGTTTGGTCAAGTCAAAATGACTGCGCGGGTTCGTCAGGTTCAGGACCATATCGACCGTGGGATCGTCGGCCAACTCGTCGACGCTGGAATAGCGTCGCGCGGGCCGGCCTGAGCAAAATCCCTCGAGGTTTTTCTGGTTGCGATCGTAGAGCCCGACTAATTTCAATTGAGGATGGTTGCCCATCGTCGTGGCATAAAGGTCGGCCACATAACCGCATCCAAGAATCGCGATATTCATGAGACGAGCTTCGGACCGCTCAAGCCGCAACAGGCGGCGACGGAGATGGATAGACTGATCGAAACAAGGCGTCCCAGCGATATTCGAGCGATCGCGTGCGCGCTGGCGGGATTGTGGACAATCATTTCAAGCACGCCCACAAAAATGCTGCGCCACTTTGCGCACCGCAGCAGCTATCTCTTCCATGTCGCTGGCTGAACCCAAAAACACGCCGTGCGGAATGAAGGCCGTCTCAGTGGCCGCGCGATCGGAAACAGGCGTCGGCAACACCCGCACGTATTGCGGACGTTTTGCCCGCAAGGTCTGGATTGCCGGCTGAGCAGACATGGTCGTGGAGAAGGCGCGGTGAATCGGCATCCCCTCCGACTGAACGGCGTGGAGAAAGTCTTCGAACGGGGCGCCGCCGCAGTGAGCCGATCGATACCGCAACGGAAACATATACATTCCATGCCGTTTGACGCCGGGCCGCACTGCGAGCGGTTCGACGCACGGCACTTCCCTCAGCAACTGAGACAGTCTCGCGAAGTTTTCCTGGCGGATTGCTTGCTGCCGATCGAACAGCGTCAGCCGATGTAAGAGCAAGGCCGCCTGATACTCGGTCGGGCGGCAATTCCAACCGAGCGTGTGATGGTCCCAGCGCTCGCGCCCGACACGCGAACGACCGACGTCGTGCAGTCGGTAGGCGCGATCGAAAACTTCCTCGTCGTTCGTGGTAAGGATGCCCCCTTCGCCACACGAGAGGCTCTTGTGCGACTGGAAGCTAAAACCGGCTGCGTCACCCAGCGATCCGACCGGACCTGTTTCCCAGGCGGCCCCGTGCGCCTGTGCGGCATCCTCAATGATCTTCAAATTGTGCCGCCGGGCGATCTCGACGAGAGCCGTCATGTCCGCCGGTTGTCCGAACAAATGCACGGGCATGATCGCGCGTGTCTTGCCGGGCACGATGGCCTCTTCCACGCACTTGGGGTCGAGCAACAGCGTGTCCGGATCCACGTCGACAAGCGCGATCCCGAACCGCCGATCGAGCGGTGCCGTCGCACTGGCGATGAATGAGAAGTTCGGCACGATCACCTCGCCGCCGTACTCGAGTCCATCGTGGTCGAATACGGCCGCCAGCGCGAGACGCAGGGCGTCGGTGCCGTGCGGCAGCAACAGACCGTAACGACAATCGCACCGCGCGGCCCATTTGTCGGCAAATTCCATCGCTCGGGGCTGCGGCAGGCCCTCGACACCTTTGAGAAAGATACTCCGCAAATTCGGCCCGACCAGCGTCGACCAGGCCAGGCGATTTCCCGAGTGATAGTCGGCCCACGGTCGGAAGCGGATGTCACGCACCGGCGTGCCACCCTCGCAGGCGAGCTTTCCCGCCAGTCGCGACGCGCGGGGCGGAAGCCGACCGATCGTCTGTCGGGCAACCGTTTTGGCAACAGCCTTCAAGGAAGTCCTCATTGATGACACGACATCGCCGCGTCCGAGCGCCGTCGACAAATCGGAAGCCATCTCAAGCGACTCCCGTGCCTTTGGTCATCTTCACGTACAAACCAAACTCGGAGGGTTGCGGGGCGGCCAAGCGGGACAAACCGGTGACTCGACCGGTTTTGTTGACGGCGCGCTCGAAGACCTGCCACAGCCGCTTCGGATTGTCGCGCATCGATGTTGCGAGATTCGATGTCGCCGACAACGAACCCAGATCAGGCCGATTCCAACGCCGGCGAAAGAGCTTGCGCAACCCGACGTTCATGCCGATTTCTGCTGGCAGCATGTCTTCGCGCTCGTTGACTTCGACCTCGCTGCCCAGATGTTGCGACCAAAATCCGGGAGTAAACAACGTGACCACGTCGGGAGGCGGTGCCGAATCGAGCCAGAGCTGGCCGCGAAGGTAACAACTCCGCAGATTGGGTGCGTTGAATAACAGGCTGCCGCCGGGCTTCAGCATCGCCAGGAGGTCACGGGTCAACTGCATGGGATCTGAGACACACCCAATCATGCCGACGTGATAGATGAAATCGTACGGGGCGCCGGCTTCGACGGCTTGCGTCTCGGCGTGAACGAAGTGCTCTCCGAAATTGCTTCGTGCACCTTCGAGAGCGGCCGTCGAGACGTCCGCGCCGAGGATCTTTCGACCGTCGAGAATGAACCAGGACGTGAGGTAGCCTCGCGAGCAGCCGACTTCCAGCACGCGCGCGTCACGCGGGGCGCGCTCCAATTCGTCGATGACAAACCGGTACTTCGGGGTCTGCCGCAAAAGTGCCCTTAGCCCTTCGCGATCGCGTTTGTCGAAGAGCGACCGGCATTGCTGCGCGAGATCGCGGTAATCGTTGTAATAAGCGACCGAACTCGAGGCATGCAGCACCTCGTAGATGGAATCGTCGTGACCGGTAAATCGGCATCGGCACGCGGAGCAATCGCACACTTGTCGCGCGTAACCCGCGTAGTATTCCACTTCCCCCGCGACCGTGACGGAGGACGCACCGCAAATCCGGCAATTCATCATCTTGATCATGGACTGAGGCGGCCATTTCCAGCCGCGGAGCCCGCTGCCCGGGTAAACAGATGGTTGGCTCCCTTCGCCGTCGTGGTCTCTTGAGTTTCACCTTGCGAGGCCAAGTGGAGACCGGCCTCTTCGAGCAACGAGATGGCCCGGTTGCGTTCGACCGGGTCGCTCAGACTCAGCTCGACGATCAACGATTCGAGTCTCGGATCGCGGAGCAGGTCGTGGGCGCCCTCCAGGATCGGCAGCTCAATCCCATCGACGTCGATCTTGATGTGCGTCGGGAACGGCGGATTGAATCGAGCCACGAACTCGTCGATCGAAAACCCGATCGCGCCGTGGTTAGCTGTCTGGGGTTGAGTTTCGGCATAAGGAGACTGTTCGCCCGGCAATCCGAAGTGGCTCAGTGACATACCCAGGGAAGGCGATGCCAGGTTGAGCGCGGCCAGTTCCGTTCGTGCCGAGAGCGCGACTGAGTACGCGCGGACTCGATCGCAGAGCCCGTTGAGTTGGATGTTGCGAGCCAGCACGTAGTAGTTGGCGGCCGACGGCTCGAACGAGAGCACTGTCACGGGGCGGCGAATCGCCGCGTACAGGCTGAATACGCCGACGTTGGCACCGATGTCCCAAAAAATGGCATCGTCTTTGAAGCTGTCGATCCAGCGAATGGTGTCGGGCTCTTTGGACAACACCGATTCGGCGCGCCGCAACAAGAGGGGCGTCGGAGCAAAAAAGCGAATCGTGCCGCCGGGCACCTCCGCAACGTGGATCATGCCATCGGAAACATTTTCCAGTACCTCAGCCCGGCGCCGCGTCCCGACCGCCATTAACGGCCAGGTTCCGACTCGCCTGGCGACTCCTGACACAATCCGTTCAATCACGTGCATGTTTCTTTGTGGCGGACACCTGATGATGTCGGCGTTGCGACGATTTATGAGACGATCGGCACGGTTTCCGACGAAGCAGGTTCCGTCGTTAGGCGTTCGCTGGTAGGCGGATCGCTCGCCCGACCCACCCCGGCGGCCGGCTCGAAGTAGACTTCGTGCTCCGTGGCGACAATACCGTCGCCATGCTCGGGAAGTTGACCGGTCACGAAAAAACTTCCGCCTTCGACGTAAAAGAACCCAGCGTTCTTGACCCAATCGGTGATCTCGCCGTTCAAGGTCGAGAAAATCGTGAAGTGGTAGCAACCCGGCAGCAACGCCAGCTTCGGCATCTGAAAGCGAACCGTGCCCCCGTCCGGATCAACCTTTGCCAAATCGCGGCCGACCAATTTCGAGTCGAGCAACAGCACGCGTTGCCCGAATTCATTGTCGATCCCGATGCAAACTCGCAGGTTGCGCAGTTCTCGCTCGGAATGGTTTTGATAGCTCAGAACAATCTCGGCGGGTGAACCGCATTGAAAACTCATCACGCTGCGTCCGCGCCCGTCGGAAAAGGAGACCGACTCGAAGCGAACGGCTCCTGAGCCTTTGCGGTCGCGACGATCTTGCAGCGGCTGCATTTCTCCACGACTGACGCCGCGCAAGTACCGTTCGACGATCTTCGAAGTCTCTCCTCGGGCCTTGATGCGGCCTTCCGAAAGGAGGATCACCGACGAGCACATGGCTTCGACGGCCGCCATCTGGTGGCTGACAAACAGGATGGTGCGGCCCGACTCGGCGACGCCGCTCATCTTGCCCAGACACTTGTTTTGAAACGCCTGGTCGCCGACGGCCAGCACTTCATCGATGATCAGAATTTCCGGGTCGAGGTGGGCGGCCACGCTGAACGCGAGCCGTACGCTCATCCCCGAAGAATACTTCTTCACCGGCATGTCGAGGAATTTTTCGACCTCGGCAAAGGCGACGATCTCGTCGAACTTCCGGCGCACTTCTTCGCGGCTCATTCCGAGAATCGAGCCGTTCAGAAAGATGTTTTCTCGCCCGCTGAGTTCGGGATGGAAGCCCGTGCCGACTTCCAACAGGCTGCCGATCCGGCCGTCGATCTCGACGCGTCCTTCGGTCGGTTCCGTGATCTGCGAGAGGATTTTCAGCAGGGTGCTTTTGCCGGCGCCGTTGTGCCCGATGATTCCGATGACCTCGCCCGGCTGCACCTCGAAGGAAACGTCTTTGAGCGCCCAAAAAGACTCGTCTTCAGTAGCGCGTCCCGAAAGCGACTTAAACCGTCGCACTGGGTTGGTGAACAATCCCGAGATTGCCTCCCGGAAAGTCACGTAGCCGGCTTCGCGCGCACCGAGTTGGTACTGCTTGCCGAGATTCTGGACGCGGATGGCGGGTTCACTCATGGTACGACGAGACGAAGCAATCACGGCGAGATTAGATGATGTCGGCGAAGCGGCGTTCGCTACGGCGGAAATAAAGCAGGCCGACAAATACGGACGCCAGCATGGCGGCCGTCGAAACGGCCACGCAGCCCCACGGCAACGGTTCGCCCAAGAGGGCCGAACGAAAGCCGCTGATCATTCCCACCATCGGATTTAGAGCATACCAGAGCCGGTACTTTTCCGGCACGACCGACAGGGGATACGCCACGGGGCTGGCGAACATCCAAATCTGAACCAGAAACGTCAAAACGTAACGGAAGTCCCGATACGCGATGACTAACGCGGCCAGCAACGTTCCGACGCCTAACGACGTCAGCACAGTTCCGACAAAGAACACGGGCACCAGAGCCAACCACGGGCCGAAGGGAACTCGGTACCAGGCCATCATCGCGAACATCACCAACAGCGACACGGCAAAGTCGACGATACCGGTGCCCACCGACGAAAACGGAATG